>CAXQAV010000106.1:0-13642 GCA_964221795.1 Luminiphilus sp.
GACGTGCAGGCCGTCTGCGCGGGCTTCATCTATGCCCTGTCCACGGCCAATGCCTATATCCTGTCCGGCCAGGCCGACCGTGTTCTGGTGATCGGGGCCGAAACCTTCAGCCGGATCATGGACTGGACCGACCGCAGCACTTGCGTGCTTTTCGGTGATGGTGCCGGTGCACTGGTGCTGGAGGCCGAGGAAGGCACGGGCGCGAATACAGACCGTGGCATCCTTGCGACCGACCTGAACTCTGACGGGCGCTACAAAGACCTGCTCTATGTCGATGGTGGCGTGTCGACCCAGAACACCGGCAAGCTGCGGATGGAAGGCAAAGAGGTCTTCCGCCATGCTGTCGAAAAACTGGCGCAGACCGCCGACACCGCTCTGGAAAAGGTTGGCTTGGTTCCCGATGACGTAGATTGGGTCGTGCCGCATCAGGCCAACATCCGCATCATTCAATCGACGGCCAAGAAGCTGGGCGTCGAGATGGACCGCGTTGTGGTCACAGTGCAGGACCACGGCAATACCTCTGCCGCATCGATTCCTCTGGCGCTTTCGGTCGGCGTAGCGAACGGCCAGATCAAGCAGGGCGACCTTGTCGTAACCGAGGCAATCGGCGGCGGTCTGGCCTGGGGCGCGGTAGTCATCCGCTGGTAGGCGTTCATCTATCGCTCAAGTTCCTGCGCCTAAACTGTTGTTATTGACTCTAATTCTGGCGCGCGCCTATGCTCGCGGGAAATCAGGAGGGGGAAGTGCATGACTGACAAGACGTTGACCCGTATGGATCTAGCCGAGGCAGTACATAACCAGGTGGGCCTTTCCCGTAACGACAGCGCCGATCTGGTCGAGAGTGTGCTGTCCTATATCTCGGACAGTCTGGTCGCAGGCGAGACCGTCAAGATCTCATCCTTCGGCACCTTCTCGGTCCGTGACAAAGCGGCGCGTGTCGGTCGTAATCCCAAAACGGGCGAAGAGGTCCCGATCCTGCCCCGCCGTGTTCTGACCTTCCGCCCCTCGCACCTGATGAAGGACCGCGTTGCAGCGGGCAACAAACGCTAGGTTATGGCCAAGGCCAAAGACGCTTTCCGCACCATTAGCGAAGTCGCTGAGTGGCTGGATACGCCGACGCACGTCCTGCGCTTCTGGGAAAGCAAGTTCAGCCAGATCAAACCGGTGAAAGGTGCGGGTAGCCGCCGCTACTACCGCCCCGCCGACATGGAGCTTTTGGCTGGCATCAAGCAGCTGCTGCATGGTGACGGGCTGACGATCAAGGGCACGCAAAAGCTCTTGCGTGAGAAAGGCGTCAAATACGTCGCCACCCTCGGCCCGACTCTCGAGGAAAAGCCAGTCCCGACCGAAGAGCCCAAAACCGCACCCGTCGCAGCACCGGCCCCCGCACCGAGAGCCGAGACCCCCAAGGCGATCCAGCCGGCACCACCGTCCGCCGCGCGCGAAGAGCCCCTGCAGTCGGCATTCCCGTTCGACATTCCGGCCCGCCCGACCAAAACCCCGGTGCCAGCCCTGCCGATGCCGCCCGAGGACCTGCCCGAGGTCCCTGCCCGCCTGCTGGCCGATCTTCCCACCGATTTGCAAAAGCTGCAGGCCAATGCGGCGGCAATCGCCCCGCTGGTCGCGCAGCTCGCTGCGCTTCGGGCGCGAATGGCGGGGTAATTGCTGTGTTTTTCGGGCTTGTTCCCACAGCGGAATCCGGTAAGAACGGCACCAGTCGGGCTATAGCGCAGCCTGGTAGCGCGTCCGTCTGGGGGACGGAAGGTCGCAGGTTCAAGTCCTGCTAGCCCGACCAATCATAACCGCCCGCATGTGCCTCGGCGCAGCGGGCGTTTTGGTATCTGGAGGGATGCAATGATCAACCGCGGTGTCCTCGCCGACCATCAGATCAGGGACATGATCGCTGCGGGCCAGATCGAGGCCAACGCCCCGATTGAAGCAGGCCAGATCCAGCCCGCCTCGCTCGATTTGCGCCTTGGCGATGTCGCCTACCGCGTCCGCGCGTCCTTTCTTGCCGGCAAGAGCCGTACGGTCAAGGACCGCTTGCAGGACTTCCAGATGCACGCCATCGACCTGACCGGCGGTGCCGTTCTGGAGAAGGGCTGCGTCTATGTGGTGCCCCTGATGGAACGGTTGTCACTGCCGAAAGGCATGACTGCCGCCGCCAGTGCGAAATCCTCGATCGGGCGGCTCGATCTGCTGACCCGCATCATCACCGACCGCGGAGTCGAGTTCGACCGTGTCCCCGAAGGCTATGACGGCCCACTCTATGTGGAAATCTGCCCGCGCTCGTTCTCGGTTGTGGCGCAGCCCGGTCAACTGCTGAACCAGATCATCTTTCGGCAGGGCAAGACCTTCATGTCCGACGACGACCTGCGCGCGCTTCATGCGCAGACGCCGATTGTCTCGGGCGAGCCTGTCATCTCGGACGGTCTGGGGTTCTCGGTCGATCTGAAGCCGGAAAAGGGCAACCTTGTCGGATACCGTGCCAAGCCGCATACGGGCGTGGTGGACCTCTCGAAACTGAACCACTACGACCCCGCCGATTTCTGGGAACCGGTGCATACCGACGACGGCTGGATCATCCTTGATCCGGGTGCCTTCTATATCCTCGTCAGCCGCGAAGCGATTGTGATCCCGCCCATGCAGGCGGCGGAAATGGCGCCCTATCTGGCGATGGTGGGTGAGTTCCGCGTCCACTACGCGGGCTTCTTCGACCCCGGTTTCGGCTATGCCGACGCAGGCGGAGCAGGTTCACGCGGGGTTCTGGAAGTGCGGTGCCACGAAGCGCCGTTCGTGCTGGAACACGGGCAGGTCGTCGGACGTCTGGTTTACGAGCATATGGCCGCAATGCCGGAGGCGCTCTACGGCCGCGAAATCAAGTCGAACTATCAGGGACAGGGGCTGAAACTGTCCAAGCACTTCCGGTCGGTCTGACGATCAGGTCTTGCCCTAGCGCATGAACCGCCGTGCCATACCGAGGCCGCGGCGGGCCTTGTTGGCATATTGCTTCGCCGACTTTGCCGCCTCACGCTCTTCCGGTGTCATATCTTCTGGGCGTTTGCCCTTGTTGGCGGCGATTTCGATGCCTTTGTTCATCAGCATCCGCATCCCCATATTGATCAGTCTGTTCATGTTCATCGCGGCAACTCTCTTGTCACTGCACTAGATATGACATCGCGTTTAATCTTCAAACATTTCTGCTTGGTTGTCGTCATCATCATCACCTTCATCGCCTTCGCCCAGCACCTGCGCACCCGGCGGTGGCCGGCTTTCCAGCAGGCCAGCTGAACGGAGCTCTTTCAGCCCGGGAAGATCGCGCGCGCTTTCAAGGCCGAAGTGATCAAGGAAATTCTGGGTGACGACAAAGGTCACCGGTCGACCCGGAGTCATGCGACGGCGACCAAAACGGATCCACTCCAGTTCGATCAGCTGATCAATGGTGCCGCGGCTGACGCTGACACCGCGGATCTCTTCGATCTCGGCGCGGGTGACGGGCTGATGGTAGGCCACGATCGCCAAAGTCTCGATCGCGGCACGGGAGAGTTTGCGAGTCTCGACGGTTTCTTTCTGCATCAGGAACCCGAGGTCGGGCGCCGTGCGGATCGCCCAGGCATCACCGACTTTGACGATATTCACGCCCCGTCCCTCATAGCGCTTGCGCAGCCGTGCCAGCGCCTCTGCAGGGTCGCAGCCGTGAGGCATACGGCCGATCAATTCGGTCACAGAAACAGGATCAGCCGTCGCAAAAAGGATCGCCTCGACCATGCGCTCCTGCTCGCCCATGGGCGGCGCTTCGAATAGGCTGTCGTTCTGCTGCGGTTTGTCCTTACTCATCGCGCGGTACTTTCCTGCGGATTTGAATGGGGGCAAAGGTCTCGCCTTGCCGGATTTCGATCTTGCCTTCCTTGGCCAGTTCCAGCGATGCGGCAAATGTCGCCGCTGTCGTCGAGCGCACCCGCTGCGGGTCGCTGTCCCAGCCGTCGGGCAGATATTGCGAGATATCGGTCCAGTTACCGGCAAAGCCGATCAGACCGCGCATGCGCTCCAGCGCCTGCTCCATCGTCATCACATGCTGGCGGTCCAGCACAAAGGGGCGGAAGTCGTCGCGGGTGCGGATGCGGGCGTAGCCCTGCATCAGATCCAACAGGGTCGCGGTATAGGTGACGCGGCGCACGCGCTGCACGTCCTCGGTGATCCCACGGGCAAAGAAATCGCGGCCCAACTGGTCGCGGGCCATCAGCTTGGCGGCCACTTCGCGCATCGCCTGCAGACGCTCAAGCTGGAAGGCCAGATGCGCGGCCAGTTCCTCGCCCGAAGGCCCTTCCTCTGTCGGGTCGGGTGGCAACAGCAAACGCGATTTGAGGAACGCGAGCCATGCCGCCATGACCAGATAATCAGCGGCGAGTTCAAGGCGCAGCTGTTTGGCCTTTTCAACAAAGGCCAGATACTGCTCGGCCAAGGCCAGAATGGAGATCTGGCGCAGGTCGACCTTTTGGGTGCGCGACAGCGTCAGCAGCAGGTCAAGCGGTCCTTCGAAAGCCCCCACATCCACAATGAGGGCTTCAGCGGCCATACGCTCGCTGACACTAATCGTGTCTTCTTGGAAGTCTTCGCCCTGCATGTGCCCCTAGCCTAGTAGCGCTTCAAGTTCGGCTTCCAGCGCGGGGATGTCAATGTTTTCAGGGGGCTTTGCATAGGTAATGGCACGCATCGCCCGTCTCTGGGCCGCGTCCGACAGGGTGCCGGCCGCCTTGGCTACTGCTTCGATTTCGTCGCGCTTGCCGTTACAATGCAAGATCAGATCACACCCTGCAGCAATAGCGGCCTGCGACCGTTCGGCGACAGTGCCGGAAAGCGCCTCCATCGACAGATCATCTGTCATCAAAAGACCATCGAAACAAATCTCTTCCCGGATCAATCTGATCATTCTGGCAGATGTTGTGGCAGGGCCGTCAGGGTCGATATCCGAGAAGACAATATGCGCGGTCATGCCCATCGGCAGATCGGCCAGAGCCTTGAAGGTCGCAAAATCCGTGGCGGCCAGCTCCGCATGTGGCGCATCCACGCGCGGCAGGTCCAGATGGCTGTCCATATTTGCACGCCCGTGCCCAGGGATATGTTTCAACACAGGCAGAACCCCGCCGTGCAGGTTTGCCTCGACACAAGCGCGCGCTGCAGCAATCACTGTCTCCGCATCACTGCCGTAAAGGCGGTTGCGCAGGACGGGATGGGTTTGGGGTGTGGCGATATCGGCGAGCGGCGTGCAGTTTGCCGTGATCCCCACCTCCATCAGCTCGGCCGCAATCAGACGGTTCCGGATCCACATCGCCCGCATGGGATCGCGCTCACGCTCCATCTGGTCCAAGGCCGGCAGGTATTCGCGCCAATAGGGCGCACGCATGCGCTGAACCCGCCCGCCTTCCTGATCAATCAGGACGGGGACAAGAGGATCAGCGACGGCGCGCAGCTCATCTGTCAGACGCCGCAGCTGATCTGGTGTTTCGATATTCCGCGCAAAGAGGATGAAGCCATGCGGCTGGACTTCGGAGAAAAAACCGCGCTCCCATTCAGTGAGCGCGGTTCCTTCGACCCCGAAAATTGCTGCAGTGACAGCCACTTAGTTCGTTACCACCGCGATGCATTCGGCAAATTCGGCCTGCAGCACGGCGCAAAGGCGGCGAGCCTCGGCACGATCTGTAAAACCGCTGGCACGCAGGCGGTACCATGTACCGCCGCTTTGATTGCTCACCTGAATGACACGTTCGTAACCCGCAAGATACTCGCCCAAGCGGCTTTCCAGACCGGTCCATGCGTCTGCGGCTTCAGCCGGTGTTGCATAGGCCCCGAGGTGGACAAGATTGGTGCCAACGGGAAAGGCTGCGGTGTTGACTGCCACTTCGCCGGATGAGGCAATGGCAGGCTCTACTCGTGCGGCTGACAGACCATTGGGACGCTGGACCGGACGAATAGAACTACGAACGCCCGGCACAGAGGCCGGAACAATCAGCGCGCCATTCTGATCCGACAGAGTGGCAGGATTGGCGGCCAGCATCTGTGTCAGCAAAGTGATTTCATCAACTTCGGCAGCCACGGGCGTCACAACCTCTTCAACCTCCGCAGCGATCACCTCCGTCTCGGGCACAGCGACGGTTTCCAGAATCTCGACCACCTCCGGTGCCAGCTGGACCTCAAGGTCTTCCTGCGCCAAGCCACTCTCGGATGGGGCCAGCAGAAGGATGTCTTCGGGACCACCCGCCTCGCCAGAGGCTGCGACCTCATTCACCGCCAACCCGGTGTGCAGCGCCACAGCACCGCCCGGGTTATCGGGCAGAACCCGCATATCGCCTTCCATGGCGCGGACGACCGGAATGCCGCTCACGTCGCGGATCACCAGCTTGTAGCCCCAGACACCCACGCCAATAATCAGCGCGAGCGAAAGCGCCGCGCCAGCGTAGTTCATTGCATTCGAAAAGCGGGAATGATCCGCGGTCGGGGCGAACCCCTCATCATATACTGCCATCTCTGCCTCACGCGCGCCCCATGCCGTTATCGGCTTGTCGGGGTCGTTGGTTTGTCAGGTCCGGCAGCCTGTGCGTTAGCGCATCTCTTCCGCCGGAGTGACACCAAGAATACCCAAACCGTGCGAAATAACAATCGCTACGCACCGAATCAGTGCGATTTTTGCCTGTGTGGTTTCTGAGTCACCGTCCTGCACGAAACGCAGGCTCTCGTCGCTGTTGCCCTGATGGTAGAGACCGTGGAATTCCGAGGCCAGATCATAGAGGTAGAATGCGATCCGGTGTGGCTCGTGCCCTTTGGCGGCGATCTCGACCAGACGCGGCCATTCGGCCAGTTTCTTGATCAGCGCCAGCTCCGCGTCGTTGGTCAGGCCCGAGATATCGACACCGGCAAGCGTCGCATCCGACACGTCAGCAAAGCCCGATGCCTTGCCAACAGCCGAATTCACCCGCGCATAAGCATAGTTCACATAGAACACTGGGTTGTCCTTGGACTGCTCCAGCACCTTGTCGAAATCGAAGTCCAATGGTGCATCGTTCTTGCGCGTCAGCATGTGGAAGCGGGTGACATTCGATCCGACCTGATCCACCACATCCCGCAGTGTCACAAAGGTCCCTGCCCGCTTGGACATCTTGAACGGCTCGCCGTTCTTGTAGAGCTTCACCAGCTGCGTCAGCTTGATATCAAGCGGCACCTTGCCGTCCGACAGCGCAGAAACAGCAGCCTTCATCCGTTTGACGTAACCGCCGTGGTCCGCGCCGAAAACGTCGATCAGCTGATCAAAGCCCCGCTTCACCTTGTCATAGTGATACGCGATATCGGGCGCGAAATAGGTCCACGATCCGTCCGACTTCTGCACGGGCCGGTCCACATCGTCGCCATGCGCGGTGGATTTGAAAAGCGTCTGATCGCGCGGCTCCCAATCCTCCGGCATCTTGCCTTTGGGGGGGTCCAGCACGCCGCGATAGATCAGGCCCTTCTGGTCCAGTTCTTCAATCGCCTTTTCGATCACGCCAGTGCCATAGAGCGATTTTTCGCTAAAGAAGCTGTCCATCGTCACGCCCAGTTGCGCGAGGTCTTCACGGATCAGGTCCATCATGGCGGCGGTCGCGAAATCGCGGACCTCTTCCAGCCAGAACTGCTCGCCCTTGCCGACGAATTTGTCGCCAACCTTATCCTTCAGCGCCTCGCCCACAGGGATCAAATAGTCACCGGGATAGGTGCCGTCCTCGAACGCCACTTCCTGCCCGTGCGCTTCGAGATACCGCAAATAGACAGACCGTGCGAGGACATCGACCTGCGCGCCGCCGTCGTTGATGTAGTACTCCTTGGTGACATCATAGCCCGCATAATCCAGCAGCCGCGCGAGCGCGTCACCAAAGACCGCGCCACGGGTGTGGCCGACATGCAAAGGACCAGTGGGGTTGGCCGAAACATATTCGACCATCACTTTTTGCCCTGCACCCATGGCAGACTGACCAAAGGATGCGTCCGACAGCGCCGCCTTTACCACGCCGTGCCAGACGTTCGGGGCCAGCCGCATGTTGAGAAATCCAGGACCTGCGACCTCGGCCACCACAATATCCACGTCCTGCAGCAGCTTGGCAGCCAGCGCCTCGGCGATTGCGCGCGGGTTCGCATTGGCAGGCTTGGCCAGCACCATCGCGGCATTTGTCGCCATATCCCCATGTGCTGCATCGCGTGGCGGTTCGACCGCGACATTCGCAAAATCGAGGCCCGCGGGCAGCACGCCCTCGGCCACGAGCGCGTCAAGGCAGGTCAGCACACGGGTACGGATATCGGCAAACAGGTTCATCTTGCGGTCCTCATGGATTCGGCTGGGGTTTACCACCATAGGCGGGTTGGGCAAGCAGACTTTTATCAAAAGTCTCCCGCCATGCCGCACCACACATTTGCACCTAGTTGCCGTCAATCACCCCCGACGGGATATCCGCCCCGCCAATCAGGCGCTTGTGCTCCTGAATGGCAAAGCGGTCGGTCATGCCGGCGATATAGTCCGCCACGATCCGCGCGAGCGTGGTCTGATCCGGTGCATCCTCAACATCCTTGCGCCACTGTTTCGGCAACTCGTGGGTGTTTTCCAGAAAGAAGGGGAATAGCTCGTTGATCATCTTCGTCGCAACAACACGCATTTCCACCACGGCTGGCGCGCGATACATCCTTTCGAACAGGAACTGGCGGATCACCTTGAGGTCGGTCCAAAGCTCAGGGGAAAACTGGATCATCATCCGTCCCGCGTGTCGGATATCATGGACGATTGCAGGCGCGAACTCGGCCAGATTGCGGCGGCTGACGGTAATCACGTCCTCGACCAGAACCCCAAAGAAACGCCGCAATGCCTCGTGCCGGCGGCGGTAATAGTTGAGGCCCGGGTATTTCGCATCCACCCGCGCAAAGCAGTCACGTAGGATCGGCAGCTCGGCCAACTCGTCGGTGCTGAACAACTCGGCACGCAAACCGTCATGCAGGTCGTGGTTATTATAGGCGATGTCGTCGGCCAAAGCCGCTGCCTGCGCTTCGGCGCTGGCATGGGTGTCCAGTTCCAGATCATGCCGCGCATTGTAGGCGGCCAGCGCATAGGGGATCGGGCCGGTCACAGGGCCATTGTGCTTGGCGATCCCCTCCAAGGTTTCCCATGTCAGGTTCAGACCGTCCCATTCGGCATAATGGCGCTCAAGCGAGGTCACGATATGCAAGGCCTGCGCATTGTGATCGAAGCCGCCATAGGGCTGCATCAGGGCGTCCAGCGCCTCTTCGCCCGTGTGACCGAAAGGCGTGTGGCCAAGATCATGGGCCAGAGCGACGGCTTCGGTCAGTTCCACATTCAGATCAAGCGCCGCAGCCACCGTGCGGGCGACCTGCGCGACCTCGATCGAATGGGTCAGGCGGGTGCGGAAATAGTCGCCCTCATGTTCGATAAACACCTGCGTCTTGTGCTTGAGCCGCCGGAAGGCGCTTGCATGGATGATCCGGTCGCGGTCACGCTGGAAGGGCGAGCGGAAGGTGCTCTCTTCCTCGGGATAGAGCCGCCCCCGCGGGTTCGCGGGATCGGTCGCATAGGGCGCTGCCATTGATTTGCCTGTCTTGTCGGTTTTGCCTGTCCTTCCTATATTGGAAAGGAAACCAAACTGATAGGGCAAGCGATGTTCACCGTCCCCCCCAAAGTCACCTCTCGTGCGTTCGAACGGCTGGCCGAGATCGGCGCAGCGGCGCAGGGCAAGGCGCTCCGCGTTGCTGTCGAAGGTGGCGGCTGTTCCGGTTTCCAGTACGAAATCGATCTGGACGAGCCGAAAGAGGATGACCTCGTGCTCACCGACCACGGGGAAACCGTGGTGATCGACAGCGTCTCCTTGCCGTTTCTGGCCGATGCGACGATTGATTTCAGCGAGGAACTGATCGGGGCGCGTTTCGTGATCAATAACCCCAACGCGAAATCGTCCTGCGGCTGCGGCACGTCATTCTCGGTGTAACTTGCGTCTTGCGGCCCACTGCGGCACAACCGAGCCCAAGCAACGGGGCCGCCCATGAAAATCGCGACATTCAACATCAATGGCGTCAAGGCGCGTATCGAAACCGTGCTGGATTGGCTGGATACGGCGCAGCCGGATGTGGCGGTCTTGCAGGAAATCAAGTCAATCGACGAGAACTTCCCCCGCGAACTCTTTGAAGACAAAGGGTATAACGTTGAAACCCATGGGCAGAAGAGCTTCAACGGCGTCGCTCTGATCTCGAAAATGCAACTAGAAGATGTAACCCGCGGGTTACCCGGCGGCGGAGGCGCGGGGCGTGACGGGGTGGACGATGACGAGGCCCGCTACATCGAGGCCACGGTGGTCGGCGAAAAAGCTGTGCGTATCTGCGGGCTCTACCTGCCGAACGGCAACCCTGCCCCCGGGCCGAAATACGATTACAAACTACGCTGGATGGAGCGCCTGCGCGCGCGTGCGGCGGAACTGATCGCCAATGAGGAATGTGCCCTCATCACCGGTGACTACAACATCATTCCGCAGGCCGAAGACGCCGCCCGTCCTGATGCATGGCGCGAGGATGCGCTCTTCCGCCCCGAAAGCCGCGCGGCCTTCCGCCGTATTCTCAACCTCGGCTACACCGAAGCCTTCCGGGCCTGCCAGTCAGGTGTGGGCCATTATTCTTTCTGGGATTATCAGGCGGGCGCATGGGACCGAAATGACGGTATCCGCATTGATCATTTCCTGCTGACACCACAATGCGCGGACCTGCTCCGCGACTGCTGGATTGAAAAGGACATGCGCGCAGGTGCCAAACCCTCGGACCACGTGCCGGTCTGGGTTGACCTGTCCGCCTGATCCTTGGCAGGATCAGGTATTCAATTCTGACATTCACGATTTCGGGGCATTTCATGCGTCATTTGATTGCCTGGGCCATTCTCTCCGCCAGCCTGCCCGCAATGGCACAGGCGCAGTGCCGTATCGCGATTGCGGGGACGGCCTGTGTCGCGGTGCCCCAGTCTACAACACCCAAGCCCGATCCGGTCGCCATCGGTGATGTGCTGGAACGCGGGGAGTACCAGATGATCATGAACGCCCGCTACTACGGGCTGCCAGCGGTGAGTGACGGCTGGGTCTATCTGCGGATCGAGGATGACATCTACCGCGTCGACTGGCGGACACACACGGTCCTTGAAAAAGTGACGGATCAGGCAAGCCGTAACTGGTAGCGCCAAATCTTCCCCGATAGGTCACGCACAAAAACGACACCGGGTCGTTTCGGGGAAAGACAGCCCTGATTTGCCCGTGTCACTTGGCGGCACTGTAAGTGACCCCAGATGCATGACCGCCGCATACCCGAATGGCTCCGCCACGCGCCAGCGCCCAGTGTGCGGGGGTTTGCGCTTTTGGCAGGCACCGAGGCTGTGGCGCGGGGCATCCTGATCTCGGTCTTTCCGCTGGCGATGTATCAGGCGCTGCAGGATGCGCAGCTGGTCTCGGCGATCTATTTCGGCATCGGCCTTGCCTCGCTCGTGATCGGGTTGCTGGTGCCCTTTCTGGTGCGCTTCGTCCCGCGGCGGGTCGTCTATGTGATCGGAACGCTTATGTTTGCGGCAGGGGCTGTTCTGGCGACCACCGGCGCGTCCTGGTCGGTTGCAACGGGTCTGGCGTTGACGACATTTGCAGTGGTGACCACGTTTGTCTGTTTCAACGCCTATGTGCTCGATTACATCTCCAAGATCGAACTCGGCCGTTTCGAGACGTCGCGCCTTTTCTATAGTGCTGCCGGCTGGACCGTCGGCCCCTTTGCAGGTGTGATACTCTATGGCTGGTGGCGCCCTGCCCCATTCCTGATTGCCGCCACAGCGGCCCTCTGCATGACGGTGCTGTTCCTCTACATGCGGCTCGGCAATGGCAAGCTGATCACCAAGAGCCGCCGGCCGCCGCCGAACCCCTTTGCCTATTTCCCGCGCTTCTTTGCCCAACCCCGACTGGTCGCGGGCTGGACCTTTGCAGTTGTGCGGTCCTGCGGCTGGTGGGTCTATGTGGTTTATCTGCCGATCTATGCCGTCCAGAACGGGCTGGGCGAGACTTTGGGGGGTATTGCCCTCTCGATCTCGAACGGTGCGCTGTTTCTTGCCCCGCTGATGCTGCGGTTCATGCAGCGCACTTCGGTCCGTTTTGCGGTCATGACCGGATTTCTTTCCGCCGGACTGCTCTTTCTTGTGGCAGGCGCGCCTCACGGATTGCCCTATCTCGCGGTTGTCAGCCTCATGGCTGGGTCTTTCTTTCTGATCCTGCTGGATGTCTCCGCGGGTCTGCCGTTCCTGCTTGCGGTCAAACCCTCCGAACGGACCGAGATGTCGGCGATCTATGCCAGCTTCCGCGATGTCTCGGGTATCGTCACACCGGGAGTGGCCTGGCTGGTCCTGCTCGTCGCGCCTCTTTCAGGGGTCTTTCTGGCAGGTGGCGCAGGATTGCTGGCAACTTGGGGGCTGGCCGCAAAACTCCACCCGCGACTGGGCGCTGCACGGATTGCAATCGAGGGGCAGACAGCAGAACCGCTGAAAGAGGAGCCTCCAGCGCCTCAGGCCGTCACGTCGTGATCATAGAGCCATGACAAGCGGTTGAGAAACGCGTTCGGCGCGAGCTTTCCCATCCCCCAGAGCCCCATATGGGCAACCTGCCGTTTCAACCCGCGCAGATGATAGTTGCGGGCATTTGCATTCGCGGCTTCGATTGCGCGGACAACGCGCGGGCGGCGCAGGGATTGATAGGTCTTCAAGGCCGCTTCGACATTTGCCACCTCATCGCAGCAGCGGGCCAGCACATAGGCATCCTCGATTGCCAGATTCGCCCCCTGCGCCAGAAACGGCAGCGTCGGATGCGCTGCATCCCCGAGGATCGCAACCGTCCCCATACGCCAGTTCTGCGCCACCGGATGCCGGAAGAGACCCCAGAGGCTCACATGCTCGACCTCGCCCAGAATGCCTTTGACCTGCCATGCGCAGTCGTCAAAGGCCTTTCGTAGGTTTCCGGGATCATCGGCATGGTGCCACCCCTCCGCGGCCCAGCGGCTGCGTTCCTGCACCGCAACGATATTCAGGCGGCCATTGCCGATGGGATAGGTCACCAGATGCCGGCCCGGGGCCATCCAGACACGGGCTACGGCGTCTGCGTCCGCGACCCGCGTCAGGGCGCGCCACGCGACCTGTCCGGTAAAAAAGGGCTTGGCTACCGTATTCATCACAGGACGCACGACCGAGTGCAGACCATCTGCGCCGATTGTCAGATCTGCCGATACCGCCTGCCCGTCCACGTCGAACCTTCCATCGGCGCGAACGTTTGACACACGGCACCCTAGGCGGAACGACACACCTGCCGCCTGGCAACCGCGCGCAAGGACGTCAATCAAGACTGCACGATGGAAGAAACGATAGGGCGGCGACTGGCTTGTCAGGTCAAAGCGCGTGATCTCGCGGCCGGTGAGCGCATCGGCGGGAACCACCGCCTTGGCCGAAACGCCCGAAGCCGCCAGCGCCTTGCCGACGCCCAAACGGTCAAGAACCCGCGCACCATTCGGTGTGATCTGCAGGCCCGCACCAACCTCGGTCAGTGCGGCGGCCTGTTCG
>CAXQAV010000107.1:0-6324 GCA_964221795.1 Luminiphilus sp.
GCCTCAATCAGTAGGGCCGTCAGAGGTAGCGCCGGAAACTCCCGTTACCGGGGCAGTCGAAAGCGCCCGATGATTTCCGCTTCAAGCGCCTCAGCTTCTGCTACGGGTCAATCTTTCTGTGCCGCCAAAGCTCGCGGCATCATCGCTGCCTTTGATGACTTCCCAGCCGTCGGATAGTAGCGTAGCCTTAGTGGGGAAGTTGCTTCAATCGGAGGAATGTCGCCGCAAAAGTATAGCTTTAGTCGGCCAATTTTTGAATTTAGGAAGGAGACCTGTATGTCACAATTGGAGTTTTATCTTGCCCTAAGCGGTCTTTGGATGGCTGCAGCATGGGTGCCGTATATTCTGGAGCGCTTTGTCTCACGAGGCATAATGGGGACTTTTGCAAACCCGAGCGATGACTTGCCTGAGCAAGCAGCATGGGCAAAAAGAGCACAGGCTGCCCATAAGGTTGGAGTTGAGACATTTGCGGCATTTGGTCCCTTGGCGGTGTTCGCGGCCGTCAAGATGCCTGAGGACAGCTATGCGGGGATACTGGCTATGTCGTATTTCTTCGGAATTTTTGCGCACTACGTCATCTACAGCTTGGGGATCGTCGTTCTAAGGACCGCTGCTTTTCTTTTGGCTTCGCTATCAACCATTGCTCTTGGACTACGTGTTCTCGGGTGGATTTGACCAAGCATCCCACCACGAATTGGCGTTCGACACGTTTTGCAGCGTTGAGAATTGCGCTGGCCCGACAGGTGGTTCAGTTGAATTGCCTCGGAAAATGGCGGGTAGGGTGGACGGACTATCCCGATCTGAAGGCCTCGATGAGGCGCCTGCTAAGGCACTAGAATGAATGCCCACTTTGGGCTCGTTGCTGGCATTCGCTGCGGCAAGAACCAACGTCTGCTCTAGTCACTTTTGAGCGGAAAGCGGGCATGCGCTGCATTAGGCCCCCACGTCCGCTGTATGGTACGTCGAGTCATAGTGAATGATGTTATCATACACGCATTTCGGTGCGCCGAGCGGCCCTTGGTGCACGAGGCCAGTTGTCCCGAGTTGTTTCAGCTCGTGCTCAGGGTCCGCACCAGCAGCCCAAATCCTTGGATCGTTGACCTAGATCAAAGCGTTTTTGCTAAGTTTCGTGCAATCTGCATCACATGAAATGTAAAGGGGGGTGTATCATGGTTGAGACCAACCAAACCGACTCTTTTTGGCCGAACTTGTACGAGCCGCTTCGTAGATTCGGCGCGAGGATCACCGACTGGCTGTCACCTGCTTCCGAGGCATCGTCCGACGACGCGGCCTACCGGATATCAATTGAACTTCCTGGAGTATCCGAAGCGGATGTCGATCTTCAGGCATCCAACGAGCTGCTTGTTGTCTCTGGTGAGAAGTCTGAATCTCACGAGGAAAAGGGTGACACTTGGTACTTTTCTGAACGCCAGTATGGCGCGTTCCGCCGGACGTTCCGACTTCCGCCAGATGCATTGGCAGATCAGGCCGAAGCGACGATGAAAGATGGCGTATTGGAGGTGACGATCCCGCGGCACGCTGCCCAAGAGAGTAGAGCCCAGAGGATCAAAATCCAAAAAGGTTAGCGTCTCCGCGCTGCGTGTAAAAGTCTGAGGTCTTTGCCCGGGTTTCTGGAAGTGGCCTTTGTCCAAGAATGTAGTTTTCGAATGAGAGGGCGTCGTGGCAAGGGATCCTTATGCAGTTTTGGGCGTTGCGAAATCCGCGTCGCAGGCGGAAATCAAGAAAGCCTACCGCAAGCTTGCAAAGGCGCTTCATCCTGACCTCAACCCTGACGACCCGGGCAAACAGGCGGAATTTCAGGAAGTGGCAGCGGCCTACGATCTGCTGGCGGACGCGGAAAAGCGGCAGCGGTTTGACGCGGGCGAAATTGACGCCTCGGGGCAGGAACGCCACGCACAGCAGTACTATCACCATTATGCGGGTCAGGATGCAGGGGCGCGGTATGATCGGGGCTACAGGCCGGGTTTTGATCAACGGGCAGGTCCCAGCGGCGAAGAGGACCTTTCCGATCTCTTTTCGGAGCTTTTTGGACGGCAGGCAGGCGGGCCGCGTGGTGCGGGCGAGTTTCACGCCCGTGGACAGGATTTACGCTATCATTTTGACGTCGACTTCATCGAGGCCGCGCGCGGAGGCAAACGGGCAGTGAACATGCCCGATGGCAAATCAATCGAAATCTCGATCCCAGCCGGAATCAGAGACGGACAAACGTTGCGCTTGCGGGGCAAAGGGGCGCCAGGGTTTGGTCAGGGACCTGCAGGCGACGCGCTGGTCACAATCAGCATCAAGCCCGATCCGGTCTTCACACGTGATGACGACGATATCGAGATCACTTTACCAATCACATTTGACGAGGCGGTCCTTGGTGCGACCGTGGATGTTCCGACGATCACGGGCTCGGTCGCGATGAAGATCCCGTCAGGTGCGACGTCAAACCAGCGTCTTCGTCTCAAGGGGAAAGGTATCGAGCGCGGGCGCACCGTCGGGGACCAGTTCGTTCGGCTGCAAATTGTGCTACCCAAGAAAATTGATGACGACATGAAGGCCATAGCAGAGCGCTGGCGCGAAATTGCCGCTTTTGACCCCCGCAGCGAACTGAGGAGAAAGTCATGACCCTCACGGAACAGGCTGTTGTCGCGTATATCGAGCGCCTGACATTGCACGAATTGCGCATCTGGGTGCGCGAGGGGTGGGTGCGACCAGCGCAAGGCGCGCATGGGCTGGTGTTCGACGACCTTGACGTCGCGCGGATCCGGCTGCTTTGCGATTTGTGCAAGGATATGGCATTGCCGAACGAGGCGATGCCTGTCGTTCTGACTTTGATCGACAATCTGCATCGCACGCGCCGCGAATTGCGTCAGGTCACTGAGGTAGTCGACGAACAACCGAACGCCATTCGCAAAGCCATCATCCGGACACTTCGCCAGCGCATCGGTGCTGACGCCTAGCGGCCAGAGGACGTGCATCCAGACCACCCAAGACAATGATGGGAGGACAATATGAGACCGGAATACCAGATCTATCGCAGAGTCCTGCAACTCTATTACCGCCGCTACCTTCGGGCCGAGCTTGCGCTGCGCATGGCGCAAGACGATGCAGCTTCATGGTTACCGGCAAGGCAGCATCGCATGGTTCTTCTCATCGGGAACCCAGGATCGCGGATACGCACACTCTATGAACGGCGTAACCGCGCGATGGAGCATCTCAGCTTTATCAAAAAGGAGTTGGACGAACTAAAGAAACCTGCATCCCCGCCTCACGCCCAGATCAGGTTGATTGACTATTCGGCTTGAAGAAATGATTGGGCTCATAGTGGACTTTCGCCGCGATCCACACAAAAGACCTGCTCTGCGGGAGTTCGTAGACCCTTAGACTGTATTTTACTTACAGCCATTTACCGCGGGCCGGTTTCATGTCAGATCAGCCCATCGCAAAATTTGGTGAGTAACCAAGGTGTCTATTGGGGTCTTTTTGGCAGTTCTGGGGGCTGCGCTGCTACATGCGGGCTGGAACGCTATCGTCAAGACAGGCCTGTCCAAGCAGACATCGATGTTTCTGCTATCGGTCGGTCACGCACTCTTCGGTGTCATGATAGCCCTGACCAAGCCAATCCCGGCATCCGAGGTCTGGCCGTGGTTAATTGCTTCGGGCCTGATACATATGGCTTATCAGCTCTTCCTGGCCTTTGCATATGAGCAAGGTGATCTCAGCCGTGTTTACCCGATCGCTCGCGGGGCCGCGCCGATGATTGTCGTGATCGTCAGCGTATTGTTCCTGCCCGACCCGATGGGAAAAATGGACTACATCGGCATATTGGTATTGGGCCTTGGTATAGTCTTTATGGCTCGCGGTGCCTTAACTAACGGTGAGTCTTGGCGGTTGCTGCCTTTTGCCTTCGGTTCGGCCATGGCCACGGCTGGTTACACGCTCGCAGATGGTCTTGGTGCGCGCGTGGCGGGCGACCCACTTCAATATGTTGGTTGGTTGATGATCCTTTCAGCCTGTTTTTATGCGCCCGCGGCGGTTGCAATGCGTGGCGTCACAGTCATGCGGGCCAGCCCAAAGAACTGGCTCCTAGGCCTTGTTGCCGCTGCGGCAAGCTTTGCCTCCTATGCGATTGCAGTCTGGGCCATGACCGTAGCGCCGCTGGCGTTAGTCGCGGCTCTGCGCGAAACCTCGATCCTTTTTGCGGTGCTGCTCGGATGGCTGGCTTTCGGAGAACGGATAGACATGGGCAAGGTCATCGCTTCTGTTCTGATCGTTGCAGGTGTCGCCCTCACCAGACTTTAAGAGGCCGCCAGCACTACGCGATCCCAACCTGAAGTCTGCTTTGGGCTCAAAGCTGACCTTCGCGTCAAGGACATCCAAGGTCCGCTATGAGCCGCGAGTGACTCTGCACCATGCCACATTGGTTTGCGACACCAGAGCTAGATTGTTGAGCTGATCAATAGTCCGCTGACCCATAATCCTAAGCCAAATGCCGTGTGAGCAACCAATCCCAGTCCGCGTGATTTCCAAGGCGTAGGTGTATTGCTGCCTGCCCAGCCAAGTCCCATGCCCGGTTGGAGTATAAACCAGCCGGCTGCAATCGTCGCGATCGCGAATATCCAAGCCGTTAGAAAGTTGGGTTCCTTCAGCCATGTGGACCCGACCACAAGCAAGAAACCAATGCCGTATATCACACCGACGCCGTAGTGAAGCAGCCACCCCAAGACCAGTTCACCGGAGGCTTCGTCGGTCTGTGCGATATCGCGGTGAAACATCTTTCCCCTGAATAGATGGGCAAACCAACGCCCCGGCATGGCCCAGTTGGGCATGGGCAAGCTCCAAAGACGGTTTTGAATGAGGGCCCAAGCGTCCATTGCTATGGTTGCGCCTAGACCTACGAGGAACCCGTTGAAAATTGTTTCTATCAAATTTGCTTCCAGATCAGCCAGATTTCCCTAGAGCTATCGCGTATCCATTCCACTGTCGATCAGTGTCTTTGACCTACCGCCACCTGCACTAGAGGGAATTTGTTGCGCGATCCATCAATGAGATGGATTGGTTATTTCGGGCTCTGACCCGCCGTTCGGTGCATCGGATTGAGCCGTGTGCCTGATCCACCGGCTAGGATAATCTCTTTGCGATTGCGCATCTCTCTCGCTCAAGATGCTTGATAACGCCACATAGCGGAAGTTTGAGCAGCAGGCGTTATCGGGCATGTGAGTCGAAGATACAGCTTAATTTCCCTTATCCGCCGTTGACGCTTTAGCGGCTGACGAGGCTTCTTGCGTTTCCACCAGGGCCTGCAGGATTTCAATTTTTTCTGCAGGGGTCAGCGTCTTGAAGGCATGAATGATCATCAATAGCGGCTTAACGCGGGATCCCGCAGCTGGTCCAAAGGCTCCAATCACGATGTCCCTGATCTTGTCATCAGGGCTCCCTATTTCTACGAGGTCATGCACAAGCTTCGCATAGTTGTGTTTCAACATATTTTTTCTGATCGCATTATTCACGACACTAACCTTCTAAAAAATACCGACCCCAGAGAATGACCAACGTTAGGCACAGCACGGTCAAGGATCGCATACGCAGAATGGGTCGTGCAAGTCATGGCGTTCGCGCATTTGGCACAGCATCCTTCCGCCACCGTTATCGGGCATTTGCGTCGGGGGAGGAGGTGTCCCCTGGTCTTCAATGAACCAAATCAAGCGCGGTGAAGCAGATTGGTAAAATGGACCTCACCTGGTCCTTGCCCAAATTCTGAAAGGATGTCGAAGTGGCGACTAACCTGTTGATGACCGCTCACAGAGCAAGTGGTTCTGAGATGCGTCAGAAATACCGGATCGATTTTATCAATTGGTTGCCTGAAGGCGCAATTGACTGGGAAACAGTTGATTGGGTTCAAGCTGCGCCATTCAAGACAAGGCGTCGCTAAGATCCGAGGTAGGCGAATCGGGCATTTGGAGCATCGCAGCCACTGTTCAGTGTGAATACGCCAAGGCAAGATAGGTTCCCTTATCCCGCGCTAAGTTGGTGGCGCCAATGCCTTGGTGGCCTGAACAGCGTCTTCTGCCGGTGTCCTGAGCGACGCGGCAGCAGAGGCTCAGCATCAAAAACGCAGGGTATATCTCAGCGAGACCTCGATCTGATCTCCTGGGGGGCGGTCAAAAAGGTAATTTAGCGTATCCTCTGGGCGCAGCGGCGTGGCAGCAAGCCGGCAATTGACGTCGCGAACCCCGCCAATCGCCCCGTAATCAGCAACACAACTCCTCTCCTTGAGATAGCCTCCCAGCATCACTGAAAAGCGCAGGACAATCTCGG
>CAXQAV010000108.1:0-9037 GCA_964221795.1 Luminiphilus sp.
CTGCGTTGATTTCGGAGCCTTCCAGCGCACCCAGACGTTCGCATTCCTCGATCGGCAGCTCGGTATAGAGCTTGAGGAAGCGGCCCGTATCGGCATCTGTCGTGTTGCGCCAGAACTGCCAGAACTCGTAGGGCGAACACATATCCGCATTCAGCCAGACAGCGCCTGACTGGGATTTGCCCATCTTCTTGCCGTCGCTGGTTGTCAGGAGCGGCGAGGTAAGCCCGTAGATTTCCTGATCCAGCACGCGGCGCGTCAGGTCGATCCCGTTGACTATATTACCCCACTGGTCCGAGCCGCCCATCTGCAAGAGGCAACCGTAGCGGCGGTTCAACTCGAGGAAGTCGTAGGCCTGCAGGATCATGTAGTTGAATTCGAGGAAGGACAGCGACTGCTCGCGGTCCAGTCGAGACTTGACCGATTCAAACGACAGCATCCGGTTGATCGAGAAATGCCGCCCGATGTCGCGCAGGAAATCGAGGTAGTTCAGCCCGTCCAACCATTCCGCGTTGTTGAGCATCAGCGCATCGGTCGGACCATCGCCATATGTCATATAGGCCGCAAACACCTTCTTGATGCCTGCGATATTCTCGTCAATCTGCTCTGGCCCCAAAAGCGGGCGCTCGTCGGCGCGGAAAGACGGATCGCCCACTTTTGTGGTGCCGCCACCCATCAAGGTGATCGGCTTGTGGCCGGTCTTTTGCAGCCAGCGCAGCATCATTATCTGGATAAGCGAGCCCACATGCAGCGACTTTGCCGTTGCATCAAAGCCGATATAGGCAGGCACAACCCCTTTGCTCAGCGCCTCATCAAGGCCCTGATAATCCGTGCAGTCGGCCAGAAAGCCGCGGCTGATCATGACATTCATGAAATCGGACTTGGGGTGGTAGGTCATCTGCTTGTTCCTGCTTGGTTTGCGATGCACTCTATAGTCAGGCGTCGGGCTGAGGGAAAGCGTATGTTTGAAGGCGGGATCGTGAAAGCCCTGGGCACTATGTCAGGCACCTCGCTGGATGGTGTGGATGCCGCTGTGATCGAGACCGATGGCGTGACGATCACAGGCTTCGGGCCCACCAGCTATAGGGCCTACACGCCCGAGGAACAGGCAGCCTTATGCGCTCATCTGGGCCGCTGGCCAGAGGATGGTTGTGACGCCGCAGCCGCGATTGTCGAGGCTGCGCATCAAGAGGTGCTTTCGCAGTTCTCAGGCTATGATCTTGCGGGCTTTCACGGCCAGACGCTGTCCCATGATACGGCACGGGGGCGGACGCACCAATGCGGGGACGGTGCACGGCTGGCACGGTTGATCGGCAGGCCCGTCGCATGGGATTTCCGCACCGCTGATGTGGCCGCAGGCGGGCAGGGGGCGCCGCTGGCCCCCTTCTATCATTTTGCACTGGCCAAGTGGCTGGGTGCCGATCAGCCTCTGGCCATGCTGAATTTGGGTGGCGTCGGCAATATCACATGGATTGATCCGCGTTTTGACGCGCCGGAGGACGCAGGCGCCTTGCTTGCCTTTGACACTGGCCCAGCAAACGCGCCGATGAATGACCTGATGCAGAAGCGGCGCGGGTTGCCCTATGACGCGGGCGGGGCAATAGCGGCGCAGGGACGGGCAAATCAGGGGATCTTGGATGCATTTCTGGCGCATCCCTACTTTGCAGCACCCCCGCCCAAGTCACTGGACCGAGATGCCTTTGGCGTACTGACAAGGCAGGTCGACCGATTGGACGATGCGGATGCACTCGCGACATTGAGCGAGGCGGTTGTCCAGAGCGTTGCATTGGCGCTCTCGGCATGTCCTGCCCCGCCCTCGCGTGTGCTGGTCACCGGCGGCGGGCGGCGGAACGCGACGCTGATGCATAGGCTTTCGGATGTCGCTAACTGCACCGTGGAGCCGGTCGAGGGCGTCGGTCTTGATGGTGACATGCTCGAAGCGCAAGCCTTTGGCTATCTCGCTGTCCGCGCGGCCCGCCGCCTTCCATTATCTGCGCCATCCACCACTGGCGTTCCTGCGCCGACGCTGGGTGGCCGGATCGCGCAACCTGCCTGAATTGGGCCCTGATTTCTGCGAAAAACAGGTCATTTGTGGTCTAATCACGCATAATTCAACGCATTGTTTCTCAAATAGGCTAGAATTGGCCTATGGCTTTGGCTGCAACACGCCAGAAACAGCCGACGCCTTTGAAGGTTTCCCGCCGCTCATTGATGCAAAGTTTTTCGATGTCATCTGTTGGAGTGGAACAAAGCAAACCAAAGGAGCTTGTTATGCCAATGAAGAAAATGAACCGAAGTCTTGCGACATTTGCAATCCCTGCAATGCTCGCGGCAGGGGCCGCACAGGCCGGTGGTCTCGCAGAGGCGGTTGTAGAGCCTGCTCCTGCACCAGCGCCTGTGATGGTGGCACCTGCACCGGCCATGGGCAATGACTGGACGGGTTTCTATGTCGGTGGCCAGCTCGGTTATGGACTGCTGGGCGCTGATACGCTGACAGAAGACCTCGACGGGGCGACTTACGGGGTCCACGCGGGGTATCTCTATGATCTGGGCAGCTGGGTGCTCGGTGGTGAGGTTGATTATGACCTGACCGGCATCGAGGACGCTGATGAGGAGTTCACTGTCGAAAGCATTGCGCGTGCAAAGTTGCGCGTCGGTTATGATGCGGGTGTCTGGATGCCTTATGTGACCGGCGGTGTCGCGCAGGTATCGGTGACCGATGCCGGTACCGAAGCTTCTGACACAGGCGCCTTCGGGGGTCTCGGGATCGACTATATGTATAGCGACAGCATCCGGATCGGTGCCGAAATCCTGCAGCACCAGTTCGACGACTTTGACGGTGGCGGCGTGGACTTTGATGCGACGACAGCATCGGCCCGCGTATCGTTCCAGTTCTGATCGGAACTCTCATCTGCTGCGAGGACTGTCCCTTCCCCTAAATCCCGTCCCGTAGCGTTGTGAGCAAACGCGCCCTGTCATGGGCGGGTTTTTCTTTGCTAGGAGGCCGAAGCACATCGCTGCGCACAGGCCAGCAGCCGTTTCAGCGCATCGGCATAGGCATCATCAGCAACGGTCATCGCGACGCGCAGATGGCCTGCGGCAGCCTGACCAAAACTCTCGCCGGGCATGACCGCGATCTTTTCCTCGTCCAAAAGGCGCAAGGCGAATGCCTCGCCAGTCATCCCCGTCGCGCGGACGTCGAGCATCACATACATGGCGCCTTGCGGCGGCGTGGCCTGCACAAGGTTCTGCTGGCTCAGAATCTCGAGCGTCAGCGCACGGCGGCGGCGGAAGGGGGCGGCGACTTCTTCTTCGACGGCCTCTCCCTGACCGAGTGCAAAATAGGCTGCATCCTGAATGAAGCCCGGCACGCCATAGTTGGAATGGGTGGCCAGGTTGATCAAATGGGACACAACTTCGGCGGGGCCGCAGATCCAACCGATCCGGCTGCCGGTCATAGCGTGGCTCTTGGACATGGAACCGACGACAAGCGTCCGCTCCAGCATACCGGGCAGGCTGCGCGGGCTGGTGTGTTGTCCTTCCCAGACCTGCGTGTCATAGACCTCGTCCGAAATCAGCCAGAGATCATTTGCAATGCAGCTTTCGGCAATCGCGGCGAGGGTTTCTGCGGAATAGACGACGCCTGTTGGGTTGTTCGGTGTGTTGACCAGCAGCGAGCGCGTACCCTTGGTTTCGGACAGCAACTGTTCTTTCGTTGGCTGAAACGCGGTCTCTGGCGAAGTGACGATCGCGCGTGGGATCGCACCGGCACCACGGATCGTGCCGGGATAGGTGGCGTAGTAGGGATCAATAAAGGCAGCCGTGTCGCCAACGCCGCATGTCGCAAGATGCGCGGCAAACAGGGCCGCCTGCCCGCCTGAGGTAATGACAATGTTCTCGGACTTGGTCGGCACGCCCGTGCTGGCCGCGATCCTTGCGGCAACCCTTTCGCGCAGGGCCGGAATACCGGGTACAGTCGCATAGCCTGTATGCCCTCCAATCGCAGACTGGTACATGGCGTCCAGAATGGGTTTGGCGGTTCGGATATCGTGCTCACCGATGGTCAGCTCGGTCACGGGAGTGCCAGCCGCGATCATTTGACGTGCCTTGTAAAAGACGCCCCATCCGTCAGAGCCGCCGCCGGTGATATTTGTAATACGGTCAGAGATTTTCATGGCCGCAGAGGGACGTTCCCGGAAAGGGGAAGTCAAGAGGGGCTGCCACTACATACCCAAAAGGTTGCGCGGGCCAGTGCCCTCCTGACCTTTGACGTCTTCGGGGTTGTAAAGCGCGCAGTTGCTCAGGCTGAGGCAGCCGCAGCCGATGCATCCGTCCAGTTTGTCCCGCAGGTCTTCGAGGGCGGCGATCCGCTCGTCGATGCGCTGGCGAAAGACTTTGCTGATCTGCGTCCAGTCGGCTTTGGACGGGGCCTTGTGGTCCGGCAGCTTGCGCAGGTGCGGCGCAATTTCCGCGAGCGAGAAGCCCAGCTTCTGCGCAGCCATCACGAAGGACAACCGCCGGATATCGCTGCGCCCATAGCGCCGGTGCCCGCCAGCATTGCGCACAGGTTTGACGATCCCGTGGGTCTCGTAGAACCGGATGGCCGAGACCGCCAGTCCGGTGCGCTCGGCGAGGTCTCCGATGGTCAATCCCTGTGACATGAAAATAATCCTTGATCTCAAGTTAACTTGAGAAATGAAAACAGATGTCAGCACGAATTGATACAGGAGAATCATCATGTCGCGCAGACAAACGGCCCGCTACTGTGCCGATCCCGATGCCATCAGTGCGATGCGCCGCGACGGGTTGGGCTGGGGCCATGACCTCGACTGCGGCTGCTTTCACGATGTGGCCCAGACACGCAAACCCGGCGGGCTGTCCCGCATTTTCGCTAACCTGAAAAGGAGAACCTGAATGGCCCAGCTTGAACATGTGAATATAACTGTCTCGGATCCGAAACGGACCGCGCAGATGTTGATTGACCTTTTTGACTGGCACATCCGTTGGGAGGGGTCGGCTATGGCGGGCGCGGGCTATACCGTCCATGTTGGCTCTGATGACACCTATGTCGCGGTCTATTCCGGTGCACAACCGGACCAGATCGTGCCCAAGCGTGACGCAAGTTACATGACGCGTGGTGGCCTGAACCATATCGGCGTGGTGGTTGATGATCTCGATGCGGTCGAGGCCAAGGTCATCGCCATGGGGTTGGAACCCGAAAGCCATGCCGACTATGAACCGGGGCGGCGGTTCTACTTTGACGATCCCGACGGCGTCGAGATCGAAGTGATCAGCTACGCCTGAGCGATCTGGTCGCGCTTTTTTGGCAGCGCCTTGAAGATGATGTCGTAAGACGTTGCTATCCGGTGACGCATCTCATCTTCGGCGCTGTCGAAACTCATAAGTACCCAGCTTTTGTGAAAATAGGGCGCGCGGCGTGCAGCACCCGCATCGATCAGCATTTTGGCGGTTTCGATACTGTCCGTCTTGACGCAGACCCCGTCGATCCGGTCTCCGAAACAGGCGAACATCTTGCCGCCCACTTTCCAGCTGTCGAGCTCGGTTGAAGGGTCAGAGGCCGTGGCGCCAGCATGTTCGGCGCAGATACGATTGATGAGCGTGCGGGACATGCGGGGATGCTGCGCTTTGCGGGCAGTTCAGACAAGTGCGGATTTGCGTCCGGTTACAGAAACGGGAATCAGCTGCTTGCGGATATCCTTGTTTCGGAATTGCGCGACACGGACCGGAATTAGATGGTGTGAGTCCATGGCGCCAATAGGTCTAAAGCAGCTCAAGATCTGCCTCAGAATTGCCCCAAACCGAGTCAATCTGGGCGGGAAGTAGGCGAGAATGAATGCACGTTAAATGACCCTATCCTTTCGTATCTTAGCATTATCCTGATGTGTCGTGGCGCGGGCAGATCAGTCTGATAACTTTGTTTTTCCCACTCACCAAGTTCGACCAAGGACTTGTCGGAGGAGGCGGCAGGAGCTGGGTTCCAGCAAGTGTCATGACGACGAGTATTTTGTTTAATACCTGCCGCCTCCGACCCCGATCCACCATGCAAATCACTGGACCTGCATCAGTCAGGGTGCTATTCGTTCAGCCATGAAGAGCATCTGCATCATTAAGGCTTGCATTATTATCTGCTGACATCAGTCCGCGGGTTGCTCTTTCACGTTTCCAATCAAAACGAAAAATTGCTAAGTCCCGCGGCGTAACTTCGCGTGAGGCAACATGACAACCATCCGGCTGCACAACACGAAATCTCGCAAGCGCGAGGAGTTCGTCCCGATTGATCCGCAAAATGTGCGGCTCTATCTCTGCGGGCCGACGGTCTATGACCGCGCGCATATCGGGAACCTGCGGCCTTCGCTGGTGTTTGATGTGCTGTTCCGTTTGCTGCGCCATGTCTACGGCGCGGATCATGTGACCTATGTGCGCAATTTCACCGACGTCGATGACAAGATTAACGCGCGTGCGGCCGAGACGGGCCGCGCGATTGGCGACATCACGGCCGAAACGATCCAGTGGTATCACGACGATCTGGATGCCGTTGGCCTGATGCGGCCCACGCATGAACCGCGCGCAACGGCCCACATCCCCCAGATGATCGCGATGATCGAGACATTGATCGACCGCGGACACGCCTATGTGGCCGAGGGCCATGTCCTTTTCGCTGTGGACAGCTATGACGACTACGGCGCGCTTTCGGGGCGCTCGACCGACGACATGATCGCCGGTGCGCGGGTGGAAGTGGCGCCCTACAAGCGCAACCCGATGGATTTTGTGCTGTGGAAACCGTCCGGTGACGGCGTGCCGGGGTGGAGCAGCCCTTGGGGCTATGGCCGTCCGGGCTGGCATATCGAATGCTCGGCCATGTCGCTGGAACTGCTGGGCGAGAGTTTTGACATCCACGGTGGTGGCAACGACCTGCAATTTCCGCACCATGAAAACGAGATTGCCCAATCCGCCTGTGCCCACCCGCAGGGCGATTTCGCGCGCTACTGGCTGCACAACGAGATGCTGCAGGTCGAGGGCAAGAAGATGTCCAAGAGCCTTGGCAACTTCCTCACCATCCGCGATTTGCTGGATCAGGGTGTGCCGGGCGAGGTGATCCGTCTGGTGATGTTGGGCACGCACTACGGCAAGACGATGGACTGGACAGAAGCGCGCCGCGCCGAGGCCGAACTGACCTTGCGCAAATGGTACGGCATCCTGCATGGCCACGGCTTTGGCCCTGCCATGATCGCCGCCCTGAAGGCAGACGGCAAATGGGAAGCGGATGCGGAGTTCCTTGGCGTGCTGGCCAATGACCTGAACACACCCGGTGCGCTGGCACGGCTGCATGTGCTCTCCAAAGGCAAGACGCCTGCCGCGCTTGCGGGGTTCGCGCATGGGTTGGAGATGCTCGGCCTTCTCAACGATTGGGCGGATATCCCGATGTTCGACGGTGGCGAGGCTGGCGAAGGCGTCGCTCCTGAAATCGCTGCCCGTGTTGACGCCCTTTTGGCCGATCGTGCCGCAGCACGTGCTGCCAAAGACTGGGCGCGCGCGGATGAGGTGCGCGATATCCTCAACGCCGCTGGTGTGCAGGTCACGGACGTCGGCGGGCAGGCGACGTGGGTAGCTGGCCCTGACTTTGACGCGGCCAAACTGGGAGGTTTCTGATGACCAAAGAACGCCTCTACCTCTTCGACACGACCCTGCGCGACGGGGCGCAGACCCAAGGGGTGCAGTTCTCCACGGCGGAAAAGCACCAGATCGCTGCGGTGTTGGACAGCCTCGGGTTCGACTACATCGAAGGCGGCTGGCCCGGAGCAAACCCGACCGATACCGAGTTTTTCGCAAACCCGCCCAAGACAAAGGCCACGTTTGCGGCCTTCGGGATGACCAAACGCTCCGGTCGGTCGGCCGAGAATGACGACGTGTTGTCTGCGGTGATGAATGCAGGCACCTCAGCGGTCTGTCTGGTGGGCAAGTCCCATGACTTCCACGTGACAAAGGCCCTCGGCATCACGCTGGAAGAAAACACCGAAAACATCCGTGCCAGCTTTGCCCATCTCAAGGCGCAGGGCCGCGAAGGGCTCTTTGACGCAGAGCATTTTTTTGACGGCTACAAGGCCAATCCCGACTATGCGCTGGAGGCGATCCAGGCTGCCTATGAGGCCGGCGCACGCTGGATCGTGCTGTGCGACACCAACGGCGGCGTGCTGCCCCATGAGGTGACCGAGATCGTGAGCGCTGTGATTGCCAGTGGTATCCCCGGTGATCATCTGGGCATCCACACCCACAATGACACGGAAAATGCGGTGGCGAATACGTTGGCTGCTGTCCTCGCTGGTGCGCGGCAGGTGCAAGGCACGCTGAACGGTCTGGGCGAGCGGTGTGGCAATGCCAACCTGACCACGCTGATCCCGACGCTGATGCTGAAAGAGCCCTTTGCCAGCCGGTTCGAAACAGGTGTGACCCCTGAGGCACTCAAAGGTCTGCGGCGGGCGTCACGCCTTCTGTATGACATCTTGAACCGTGTGCCGGCCAATCAAGCGCCCTATGTCGGTGCTTCGGCCTTTGCGCATAAATCAGGCCTGCACGCGAGCGCCATTGCCAAAGACCCCAGCACCTACGAACACATCGACCCCGCTGCCGTCGGCAATACCCGCATCGTGCCAATGTCCAATCAGGCCGGCCAATCGAACCTGCGCGCGCGCCTGCTGGACGCGGGGCTTAAGGTAGAGGCCGGCGATCCCGCGCTGGCCCGCATTGTCGAGCGTATCAAGGAGCGCGAGGCGCAAGGCTATTCCTATGATACGGCGCAGGCGAGCTTCGAGCTGCTCGCGCGTGAGGAACTTGGCACCTTGCCCCAATTCTTCGAGGTCAAGCGCTACCGCGTCACTGTCGAACGCCGCAAGAACAAGCGCAACAAGATGGTGTCCCTTTCCGAGGCCGTTGTGGTCACCAAGGTCCACGGCAAAAAGATGCTGAACGTCAGCGAAAGCATCGGCCCCGACGGATCGGATCAGGGTCCGGTCAACGCGCT
>CAXQAV010000109.1:0-9717 GCA_964221795.1 Luminiphilus sp.
GTCATTGATCGTGGCGATACCTGCGCTGTCATAGCCGCGATATTCCAGACGCTTGAGCGCCTCGACCAAGAGAGGGGCGGCCTCGTGATCGCCGAGGATTCCAATGATACCGCACATGTCCTAGGCCCCTTTATTTTTCTTGGCGCGCAGCTTGGTGAAAAGCTTGGTCGCAAACCCTGCCTTGTTCTCCTGTCTTGCCCGCGCGACCGCCAGATCGCCCGCAGGCACATCGCGGGTGATGACCGAACCGCTGCCGGTCATCGCACCGTCGCCCACTGTGACGGGGGCTACCAGCATCGTGTTCGAGCCGATAAAGACATCCGCCCCGATGGTGGTCTGGTGTTTGAACACGCCGTCATAGTTGCAGGTGATCGTGCCTGCGCCGACGTTGCTGCCCGCACCAATGCTTGCGTCCCCAACATAGGAGAGGTGATTGACCTTCGCCCCTTCGTCCAACACCGCGTTCTTGATCTCTACGAAATTCCCGACCTTGACGTGTTCGGCGAGTTCCGCACCGGGGCGGAGGCGCGCGTAGGGGCCAACGACCGCGCCGCGCGAGACATGGCATCCTTCGAGGTGCGAGAAAGCGCGGATTGTTGCACCGCTTTCGACGGTCACGCCGGGGCCAAAAACCACATTGGGCTCAACGATGGAGTCACGTCCGACCACGGTGTCATGGGCGAAATAGACGGTCTCGGGGGCGGTCAGGGTGACGCCATCCTCCATCGCCGCCTTGCGGGCTTCTGCCTGAAACAGCGCCTCGGCCTTGGCGAGTTCGGCGCGGGAGTTCACGCCGAGCGTTTCGGCCTCGTTGCAGGTCACAACCGTTGTGGACAATCCGCGGCCGTTCGCGATCCCGACGATATCGGTGAGATAATATTCCCCCGCCGCGTTGTCGTTGCCGACCGCGTCGATCAGATCAAAGAGGGTGCGTGCATCGGCGGCCACAACGCCACTGTTGCAAAGTGTCACCGCGCGTTCGGTCTTGGTGGCGTCCTTATATTCGACAATCCGTGCCAGCTTGTCGCCCGACATGATCAAGCGGCCATAGCGGGCGGGATCTGCGGCCTCGAATCCCAGCACGACCACATCGTGACGGGCACGGGCGGCGGCCATCGCCTCCAGAGTTTCGGGGCGGATAAATGGCGTATCGCCATAAAGGACAATCGCGTTACCGTCGAAACCCGCAAGCGCCTCTTTCGCCTGCGCGACCGCATGGGCGGTGCCCAGTTGCTCGGACTGGATGACGATGATCGCGTCGGGGTCAAAGCCTTTCGCGGCCTGCTCGACCGCCTCGGCACCATGGCCCGCGACGATGACCGTGCGCGCGGGGTCCAGTGCTGCGCCGGATTTCATCGCATGGACCAGCATCGGCGCGCCGGCAATCGGATGCAGGACCTTGGGCAGGTCGGAATTCATGCGGGTGCCCATACCGGCCCCAAGAATGATCAGTGCGGTTGCCATTGCTGCCTCGTTATGCGTAGTTGCGCTGACTTTTACCGTGGTTTCGCGCAACTACAAGGGTGCGGGGGTTCACATCAGTTTACAGCCCGTTACATCCATCCCAAAGGGCAAACAAAGGGGCCTCTATGAAACCGGCAGTGATCTTCGATCTTGATGGAACCTTGGCAGATACCAGCGGCGACCTGATTGCTGCCGCGAACCATTGTTTTCGGGGCTTGGGGCTGGGCGATCTTCTGGACCCTGCGCGGGATGCGGCAACGGCCCTGCGCGGCGGGCGGGCGATGCTGAACCTTGGCTTCAGCCGTGTCGAAGGCTTCGGCGCCGATGAGGTGGACCGCCAGTATCCAGTTCTTTTGGCGGCCTATGCACAGGCCATCGACACCCATACCGTCCTTTACCCCGGCGCGATGGAGGCGGTCGAGCGGCTCTTGTCGGGTGGCTATGTCGTGGGCATTGCAACCAACAAGCCTGCGGGGCTGGCCGAGCAATTGATGACCAGCCTTGGCGTGCGCGATGCTTTTGCCTCGCTCATTGGGGCGGACACGCTGCCGGTGCGCAAGCCCGACCCCGAACACCACTTCGAGGCGGTGCGCCGCGCGGGGGGCGATATCGGGCGCTCGCTTTTGGTGGGGGATACGGCGACCGACCGGAATACCTCGCGCAATGCCGGCGTTCCGTCGGTGCTGGTGACCTTCGGACCGGGGCGCAAGGACGTTTTGGCGCTGGACGCCGAGGCGACAATTGACAGCTACGACGAGCTGGACTCAGTTGTGGCCCGATTGATTGGCTGAACTGGCCCTATGCATTGGCCTCAAATCGCGCGCAGACTGGACTCATGACAGAGCGATTCACAGGCAGTTTCACCCAGCAGGAACCGATCCCCGACGAAGGGATCGCCGCGGCCAACCGCGTGATGCAGACAGGCCGTTTGCACCGCTACAACACCAGCGGCGACGAGATCGCTGAAACGGCGCTGCTGGAGGAGGAATTTGCCGCCGCAACGGGGGCGAAATACTGCCTTGCGGTGGCCTCGGGCGGCTACGCGATGACGACGGCGCTGCGCGCCTCTGGCGTGAAACACGGCGATAAGGTGCTGACCAATGCCTTTACGCTGGCGCCGGTGCCGGGGGCGATTGCGGCGGTCGGTGGCGTGCCTGTGTTCGTCGGTGTGACCGAGGATCTGGTGATCGACCTTGATGATCTCGCCGCCAAGCTCGATCAGGCCAAAGTGCTGCTTCTTTCCCACATGCGCGGCCACATCTGCGACATGGAACGGCTGATGGCGATGTGCGACGCCGCTGGCGTCACCGTCATCGAGGATTGCGCGCACACGATGGGTGCGGCTTGGAATGGCGTGCCTTCGGGCCGCTGGGGACGGTTCGGCTGCTATTCGACGCAGACCTACAAGCACATCAACTCGGGCGAGGGCGGGTTCCTGATCTGTGACGGGGCCGAGGATATGGCCCGCGCAATCATGCTGTCGGGGAGCTACATGCTCTTTGAAAAGCACCGTGCTGCACCGCCGGTCGAGACCTTTGCCCAGATCAAATACGAGACTCCCAATATCTCGGGGCGCATGGACAACCTGCGCGCCGCGATCCTGCGACCCCAGTTGCGCAAGCTGAAGGAACAGGGGGACAGGTGGAACGAGCGCTACCGCGTATTGGAGGCGGGGCTGGCCGACACGCCCGGTCTGCGTCTGATCCCGCGCCCCGAGAAGGAACAGTTCGTCGCCTCGTCGTTCCAGTTCCTGCTGCTGGACTGGGACAAGGACGCAGTGAACGCTGTTGTTGACCGCTGCGCCGCGCGCGGTGTCGAGCTCAAGTGGTTTGGCGGGGCAGAGCCCAAGGGCTTTACCTCGCGCTATGACAGCTGGCGCTATGCACCATCCGAGCGGATGCCGGCCTCTGACCGCATCCTTGCGGGCATCATCGATATGCGGCTGCCCCTGACCTTCAGTCTTGAGGATTGCGCGCTCATGGCCCGTATCATCCGCGCCGAGGTCAGTGCCGTCTATCAGGGACAGGTCGCCGCCCAGTAACCCCATATCGCGCAAAAATGACTCGACAGCCGTTATCTGTCGCGCCTATTATTGAACAAGCGTTCAATTAATCGGAGCGAGCGATGTTTCTGGCCTCTATGCAATTCGATCTGGGCGAGGATGTGAACGCCCTGCGCGATATGGTCCACGACTGGGCGCAGACCCGTGTGAAACCACTGGCAGCAGAAATCGACCGCGAGAATCTTTTTCCGAGCCAGCTTTGGCGCGAAATGGGCGAGCTTGGCTTGCTCGGGGTCACCGTGGGCGAGGAATACGGCGGGGCGGGGATGTCCTATCTCGCCCACACGGTCGCGATCGAGGAAATCGCGCGCGCGAGTGCCTCGGTCTCGCTGTCCTATGGGGCGCATTCGAATCTCTGCGTGAACCAGATCAAGCTCAATGGCACCGAAGAGCAAAAGGCCAAATACCTGCTGCGCCTGATCTCGGGCGAGCATGTGGGCGCGCTTGCCATGTCCGAGGCGGGTGCAGGCTCCGATGTGGTGTCGATGACGCTGCGGGCCGAAAAGCGGAACGATCACTACCGCCTGAACGGGAACAAATACTGGATTACCAACGGGCCGGATGCGGACACGCTGGTGGTCTACGCCAAAACCGACCCAGAGGCTGGTTCCAAAGGTATCACGGCCTTTCTGATCGAAAAGGAAATGACCGGTTTCAGCACCTCGCCGCATTTCGACAAGCTCGGGATGCGCGGCTCGAACACGGCAGAGCTGATCTTTGACGATGTGGAAGTGCCCTTCGAGAATGTGCTCGGCGAAGAGGGCAAGGGCGTGCGCGTCCTCATGTCCGGTCTCGACTATGAGCGCGTGGTGCTCGCGGGCATCGGACTTGGCATCATGGCGGCCTGTCTGGACGAGGTGATGCCCTATATCGCCAGCCGCAAACAGTTCGGCCAGCCTATCGGGAACTTCCAGCTCATGCAGGGCAAGATCGCCGATATGTATACGGCAATGAACTCGGCTCGCGCTTATGTCTACGAGGTCGCGCGCGCCTGTGATCGGGGCACTGTGACCCGTCAGGATGCGGCGGCCTGCTGCCTCTATGCCTCCGAGGAAGCGATGAAACAGGCGCATCAGGCTGTGCAGGCGATGGGCGGTGCAGGGTTCCTGAACGACGCACCGGTGGCGCGCATCTTCCGCGATGCCAAGCTGATGGAGATCGGCGCGGGCACATCCGAAATCCGCCGCATGCTGGTCGGGCGCCAGATGATGGGGGCGATGGGGTGATCCGTCTTGCCGTCCTGATGGCATTTGCAACGCCTGCTATGGCAGAGGACTTCACCGTCGATGCCCATATCATTGACCGCTGCCGCGCCATTCAGGAGGATCTGATGGTCTGTGTCGGGCGCGAGGCGGACCGCTGCGCGCAGGAACATGGCGGGGCGCGGATATGGTGCTCGCGGCCTGCACCTTCGCCGAGGCCGAGGCTTGGGACGACTCACTCAACGCCGCCTACCGTGAATTGCAGCGTCTTGCCCGCGAACGTGAAGATTGGGATGTTGGATACGAGTCCGGTTCATTGCTGATCGGCCTGCGGGATATGCAGCGCGCGTGGATCACCTAACGCGATGCGGTTTGTGCAAATGCGCTGGCGCTGGCCAAGCCCTTCGGATCGGCGGCAGGCGTAGCCGAGGCCGAGTGTTTGTTGGAAGAAACAGCGCGGCAGTTTATCAAGCTGAACGAGATGCGTTGGGATTATACAAGATGAGCAAGGCGAGAGGTGGCACGATGAGAAGCGCGGTTATTGCAATGCTCCTGCCGGTTGCGGCTTTTGCGCAGGACTTTGGCACGCCGCCGGCCTTTGAGGTCGGGGGTGTTACGTCCAAGACCTTTGAAGTCGATACCTGTATCAAAGAGCAGATCGCAAAAGGGCCGAACGGCCTTGTCAGCCGTGCCGCACGCGATTGCATCGGGCGCGAGGCGCAGTTCTGTATCGCCGAACCCGCGACCTGCGCAGGGATCGAACGGGCCTATTGGGAGTGGCGGATCGAACGCACGTACGGGGGCCTTCAGGCATGGGTGGCGGATAGTGAAACCGTTGACCCCACAGTCGCCCAGTCGGTCACAAACCCCAAGACAGCGACAGCCAATGTCCCCCTGGAGTGCCAGTTGCGCGTCACCGGCGGGCAGGGTGGTGAGGCTGACGCCACGGCGCTGGCTACCTGCATGATGCGCGAGACGGCCCTGATCGCGCTCGAGCTCGAGTTCTCTGTCCGTCAGGCCTGCGAAACCGCCGAGGGCGGGGCCTTTGCAGCCTATTGCGGGCGCAACTGATGCGCTGGCTCTATTTCCTGCCGGTGGCCGGTCTGGTGGCCTATGCCGCCTATCTGGGCTGGCAGCGCGGGCAATTACCCAGCGAGACCGAGATCATCAACCGCTATGCTGCGGCCTATCTGGAGATGGCGCCGTTGGGGGCTGAGCCGACGGATTGCGCGGCAACGGCGCACCCGAATGAGGCCATTCGCATGGTGATCTCTTGCGTACATTCCAGTGGGCTGACCACGACATACTACGTGGGACCGCGGGGCGAGGCGCTGCCGGAACCGCAGGGACCAAGCGCATGAGATACATAGCCATTTCCGCGATGATCGCACTTTCGGCAGCACCTGTCGTGGCACAGGACCTTGTCTTTTGGCCAGACCCGATCCTTGACTGCCTGGACGAAGCGGTTGACGCGCCCATGCGGCAGCGCTGCATCGGGGTCGGTGCGAACCTTTGCATGATCGACAATCCCGGTGGGTCCAGCACCATCGGCATGGGCAGTTGCCTTGATCAGGAGCGTGCGTGGTGGGACACTCGCCTGAATGGCGTCTATGGCAGTTTGCAGGACCAGTTCACCGACCGCGCCGATGTGCAGGAGAACCTGCGCGAGATGCAGCGCGCATGGATTACCTACCGCGACGCGCGCTGTGATTTCGAATTCGTCCAGTGGAACGGGGGCACGGGGCAGGGACCGGCCTTGCTGGCCTGCCTGATGGCGGCCACTGCCGAACAGACCTTTGTGCTTGAGGATCAGTTGCGATGACCGACCGCGCCAAACACGAAGCGGCCTTGGCCGACGTTGCGGCCGCCGCCGCCCATGCCGCCGCAGGTGGGGGCGAGGCCGCCCGTGAACGTCATCTTTCACGCGGCAAGATGCTGCCCCGTGATCGCGTGGCAGGTCTGCTCGATCCCGGCAGCCCGTTTCTGGAAATCGGCGCGACCGCCGCACATGGCATGTATGAGGGTGCTGCCCCCTGTGCCGGTGTCGTCGCGGGCGTCGGTCGGGTGCATGGCCAGCAGGTGATGGTCGTCTGCAACGATGCCACCGTGAAGGGCGGCACCTACTATCCGATGACCGTCAAGAAACACCTGCGCGCGCAAGAGATTGCCGCGCAGTGTCATCTGCCTTGCGTCTATCTGGTGGATAGCGGCGGGGCGAACCTGCCCAATCAGGACGAGGTTTTCCCCGACCGCGATCACTTTGGCCGCATCTTCTATAATCAGGCGCAGATGTCGGCGGCGGGTATTCCGCAGATCGCGGTTGTCATGGGCTCCTGCACAGCGGGCGGGGCCTATGTGCCTGCCATGGCGGATGTCTCGATTATCGTCAAAGAACAGGGCACTATCTTTCTGGCGGGCCCGCCTCTGGTCAAGGCGGCCACGGGCGAGGTTGTCTCGTCAGAGGCACTGGGCGGGGGCGATGTCCATACGCGCCTCTCTGGCGTGGCGGACTATCTGGCCGAGGATGACGCCCATGCGCTGGCCCTCGCGGGGCAGGCGGTGGCGTCTTGTGCAATTGAAAAATCAATTCTCGTCAAGAGGTTGGCGCCTGAACCTCCTGCAATTGATCCGGCGGCGCTTTTTGATGTGGTGCCCGCCGACCTGCGCACGCCGTATGATATCCGCGAGGTCATCAAGCGGATTGTGGATGGCTCGCGGTTTGATGAATTCAAGGCGCGGTTCGGGGAAACACTGGTCTGCGGGTTTGCCCATATCGACGGCTGGCCCTGCGGGATTGTCGCTAACAACGGCGTGCTGTTTTCCGAGAGTGCGCAGAAAGGTGCCCATTTCGTGGAGCTGTGCAGCCAGCGCAAGATCCCACTGGTGTTCCTGCAGAACATCACCGGCTTCATGGTCGGCCAGAAATACGAGAATGAGGGGATCGCGCGCCACGGCGCCAAGATGGTGACAGCGGTGGCGACGACCAAGGTGCCGAAGATCACGATGGTTGTCGGTGGTTCATTCGGTGCGGGGAATTATGGTATGTCGGGAAGGGCTTACAGCCCGCAGTTCATGTGGTCTTGGCCGACATCTCGCATTTCCGTCATGGGCGGCGAGCAGGCGGCAGGGGTGCTCGCAACGGTCAAGCGCGATGCGATCGAGCGCAAAGGTGGCACATGGTCAACCGAGGAAGAGGCCGCTTTCAAGCTGCCTACCATAGATATGTTCAACGAACAGTCCCACCCGCTTTATGCCTCGGCCCGGCTGTGGGATGACGGCATCATCGACCCGCGCAAATCGCGCGAGGTGCTGGCGCTGTCATTGGCGGCGGCGCTCAACGCCCCAATAAAGGAGACACGCTTTGGCGTGTTCAGGATGTGAGGGCTGGCGATGTTTGACAATATTCTGATCGCCAACCGTGGCGAAATCGCCTGCCGGATCATCAGGACCGCCCGTTCCTTGGGGGTCCGCACGGTCGCGGTCTATTCTGATGCGGATGCGCAGGCGCTGCATGTTGCCATGGCGGACGAGGCGGTGCGGCTTGGGCCTGCGCCCGTCGCCGAAAGCTATCTGCGCGGTGACCTGATCATCGAGGCCGCCCGCGTCACGGGCGCGCAGGCCATTCATCCGGGTTATGGCTTCCTGTCAGAGAATCCTGATTTCGTCGACGCCGTGGAAGCGGCCGGTCTGGTCTTTATCGGGCCATCGGCGAAGGCGATCCGTGCCATGGGTCTCAAGGATGCCGCCAAGGCGCTCATGGCGGAGGCGGGGGTGCCTGTGGTGCCCGGGTATCATGGTGCTGAGCAGGACCCAGCCTTTCTTGCCGAACGTGCGGCAGAGATCGGTTATCCCGTCCTGATCAAGGCGGTTGCTGGCGGTGGCGGCAAGGGGATGCGCCTGGTGGAAAGCGCCGCCGGATTTGCCGATGCCCTAGCTTCGGCCCAGGCTGAGGCGAAGACCGCCTTCGGCAATCCCGCTGTGCTGATCGAGAAATACATCCAGAGCCCGCGCCATATCGAGGTGCAGGTCTTTGGCGACGGCACCGATGCCGTGCATCTGTTCGAACGCGATTGCTCGCTCCAGCGCCGACACCAGAAAGTGATCGAGGAAGCACCAGCGCCGGGCATGACGCCTCAGGTCCGCGCGGCCATGGGGGAGGCGGCCGTCAAGGCGGCCAAGGCCATCGGCTATGCGGGGGCGGGCACGGTCGAATTTATCGTGGATGGTGCCGACGGGCTGCGCGCCGACGGTTTCTGGTTCATGGAGATGAACACGCGGTTGCAGGTCGAGCACCCTGTCACCGAGGCGATCACGGGCGTTGATCTGGTGGAATGGCAGTTGCGGGTCGCGGCGGGCGAGGCTTTGCCTGCAACTCAAGGCGATTTGGCGATCAACGGTCACGCCTTTGAGGCGCGCCTTTATGCCGAGGATGTGCCAGCAGGCTTCCTGCCGGCCACGGGCCGCATTGACCATCTGGCCTTTCCTAATCTCGCAAGGATCGACAGCGGTGTGCGGGCAGGGGACGAGATTTCCCCTTGGTATGATCCGATGATTGCCAAAGTCACGGTCCACGGCCCGGATCGGGCAAGCGCCCTGCGCAGGCTTTGGGCCGCGCTCGACCGGACGGAAGTGGCGGGCACGGTGACAAACATTGATTTCCTGCGCAGGCTGGCGCGGGACAAGGGGTTTGTCGCGGAGACTTTCGATACAGGGCTGATCGCCGCACGCGGGCCAGCGCTTAGCGATACGCCTGCGCCGACCCTGCGTGAGGTTGCGGTTGCAGCGATCACTGCGGCGGGAATCGCGGTCGGCCCTCTGAACGGCTTTACCCTCTGGGCACCGCTGAAACGCATGATCACGCTGGACAGTGCGGGCCGGATATACGCGCCACAGATCGAAGTTGTGGCACCTGACCGCTGCCGAGTGACGCTGGATGGCGAGGAGATCGGAAGAGCACACGTCTGAACTCCAGTCACAAGAGACAATCGC
>CAXQAV010000110.1:0-13595 GCA_964221795.1 Luminiphilus sp.
GGGCAACAAGCTGGCCGAGAACTGGGTGTTTATCGATCTGCTGCATTTCTGGAAGATGCAGGGGGTCGATATTCTGGCGCAGACCCTCGGCGCAGGCCAGCAATGACAGCATAGGGGGAAGCTGGGACCGGCACCTTCACTCCACACGTGCGACGCTTGCACGCTGACGTCTGGCTGCCCTGGGCGGCTCAACCCTCGTCCTGGGCGGACAGGACAGCGAAATAGGAGAGGCCGACCGGCATGCGCAGCCGTCCGATCAGGTGCCGTTCAGACGCGAAAATCCGGAACAGCATGTTGTTGAGCACGGGCCCGGGCATTGTTGCATCGGCGACCTCGCGCCGCAGCAGGCCATTGATGGCCCTAGATGTGACCGCCAGAGGCAGAAGGGCGGTGTTGAAATAGCCGTCATGCGTGATCTTCAGGGACGCGGCCTGTGCGAGCCGTGCCATTGATTTCGCCGTATAGCGCCGGAAATGGTGGTGCCGCTCGTCATGGCGCGACCACAGTGCGGGGAAGGCCGGAACTGTCAGAACAATCTTTCCGCCTTGGGCGAGGTGACCTGCAAGGGATTTGAGGCTGCCCAGATCATCTTCGATATGTTCGAGCACATCGAAGAGGCAGATCAGATCATAGGCGTTTCGCGCGAACGGAATGGTGTCGGGCAAGGCCCCGAAGGGCACCGGCATACGGAGTTTCTCTGCGGCAAACCGTCGGGCGGAAGCGTCGAATTCAAAAGCGTCGGTCGCTCCGAATGACTGGGGCAACTTGAGGTTGCCACCTGTCCCGCAACCGTCCTCGAGGATCTTCGGATCATCAGGGAGCGTGACAAGCCTGCCAAGAATGGTCTGGATCATCAGCCTGCGGGCGGAGAACCACCAATGCTCGTCTTCAAGCTCTGACATTCTCTGATAGACAACGCGATCCACTCTACTGCCCGTCCTTTTCTTCGTGCACGCTCTGGACGATATAGAGCGGCCGCTCGCGCACCTCGCGGTAGATGCGGCCGACATATTCTCCCAAGATGCCCACCGACAGCATATTCAGCCCGCCAAAGAACAGGATGATCACCACGGTCGATGCATAGCCGGGTGTATCTGTGCCAAAAGAGCAAAACGCGGATAATCAAAAGTCCCGCATAGACAAAGGTCGAGAGCGCCAGCAGGAAACCGATATAGCTCCATGCGCGCAGGGGAACGGTAGAGGCCCCGAAGAGCCCGTCGAGACCGAAGTTCCAGAGCTTCCAGAACGACCATTTGGTCGAACCGTTGTGCCGCAGGCGCCGTTCGAATGTCACTTCCGCTGTCTTGAAACCGACCCAGCTGAACAGGTCTTTGTTGATGCGAGACTTTTCCGTAAAGGCGTTCACGACATCCAGCACCTTCCGGTCGAGCAGCCGGAAATCGCCCACATTGGCCGGAAAAGGATGCTCCGCCAAGAGATTGAAAACCTTGTAGTAAAGCGTCGCAGTGTTGCGTTTGAAGGCTGTGTCGCTCTTGCGGTCGATGCGGCGGGCGTTGACGATCTGCGCGCCGTCGCGCCACTTCGCGACCATCTCGGGGATCACAAAGGGTGAATCCTGCAGATCGACGTCGATCGGGATCGCGGCCTTCCCCTTGGCCTGTGCAAGCCCTGCTGCGAGGGCTGCGTCCTTGCCGAAATTGCGCGACAGAACCACCAGTGAAATGCGCGGGTCCTCTTTCTGGCAGGCAAGCACCTATTGTGCGGTGGCGTCACTGCTGCCGTCATCGACAAAGACAAATTCGATGGTTTCCGAAAGCTGGGCCAAAGTCTCGGCCATCTCTGTCAGAAAGGGGCGGATGCCGTTCTGCTCGTTGAAGACGGGCACGACGATCGAGAGATCGGGTGCGGCAACGTCCTGCACGGGCACGATTTTTTCAACTGACTAAGCCAAAGCGGCAAATCCATGCTTAAATCATCTGCGCAGGCCGGACGTTTCTAGGTCCTGCCCAGTGTTGCACCCGACCTTAGGGGCTTGGTTAATACGAAAAAAGGGCAAGATTATGCGGCGCGCGCGGCAATGAGGAGTGTTGCGCCTGTGCTGCAGGCTCAGACCTGCGCCACCACAAACTTGCCATGCGGGATGCCGTCGAGTGTCCAGTTGCCAATCCGCCAGCGCACCAGCCGCAGGGTGGGGAAACCGATATGCGCGGTCATGCGGCGGACCTGACGGTTGCGGCCCTCGCTGATGGTGACCTCGATCCAGGCATCGGGAACCGATTTGCGAAAACGCACCGGCGGGTCGCGTTCCCAAAGCTTCGGAGGATCGATCAGCCGCACTTTGGCCGGGCGGGTCGGCCCGTCGTTGAGCGTTACCCCGTCGCGCAGCGGCTGCAGGTCGGCATCAGTCGGTGCCCCTTCGACCTGCACCAGATAGGTCTTGGTCATCTTGTTCTTGGGGTCGGCAATCCGCGCCTGCAGACGCCCGTCATCTGTCAGCACCAGCAACCCTTCGCTATCGCGGTCAAGCCGGCCTGCAGGATAGTAGCCCGGTTCGTCGATATAGGCTGACAGGGTGGGGCGTGGCGTAGGGCTTAAGGCGTCTGTAAACTGAGACAGGACGCCGAAAGGTTTGTTGAAGAGGATCACTTGGGCCATGTGCCCACCTAGCCCGAGATATGCGCTCAGGTCCACGCTGTTATGTTCTTTTCCCTGCGGCCAAATTTCCGCTTGCTTCGAATCCGTTTTCGCCCAAATACGCGGACAAGACGCCAACGCACGCGGCTCTCGCCAGTGATAGTCAACGCACTCGTGTTTACGTAGCGACGGTAACGTCTCCCTTTGAACTGAGCGGTCTGTGGTGGGGAATCTCACAATGGCCGGGTCTTTTGGAGATGACCAACGACTATGCACTTCGCGCCCGAACTGGGCCAACCTTCTGTCGAATCCGTATCCCGTCTGGATGCATTTGTTGCAAGCCGCAGCGTTGAGCAGCCAACGCTGGTGATTGATCTGGACCGCGTGAGCGCCCAGTATCGTGCACTCAAGGCGGGGCTGGGCCGCGCCGACATCCACTATGCCGTGAAAGCCAACCCGGCGCGCGAGATCATCGCCCGTCTGGTGGATCTTGGTTCGCACTTTGACGCGGCCTCGCGCGAGGAGATCGCGCTTTGCCTTGCAGAAGGTGCAGAACCTTCGGAAATCTCTTTCGGCAACACCATCAAACGCGCCAGCGACATTGCCTGGGCCTTTGCTGAGGGTATCCGCTTGTTCGCCGCCGATGCCGAGGAAGAGCTGGTCAAGATTGCCGAGAACGCACCCGGGGCTTCCGTCTACATCCGTCTGATCGTCGAAGTCAGCCAGGCCGACTGGCCGCTGTCGCGCAAGTTCGGCTGTGACCGTGATATGGCGATCAAACTGCTCGACGTTGCCAAAGACCTTGGCCTGAACCCTGTTGGTTTTTCGTTCCACGTCGGTTCGCAGACCCGTCAGGCCGCCATGTGGGCGCCGACCCTCGACGTATTCGCCGAGATCTGGGCAGAAGCCCGTGCCAAAGGCCACGATCTGTCCGTGTTGAACATCGGTGGCGGTTTTCCTGCCTTCTATGGCGAGGAAATTCAGGCGCCGACTGACTACGCAGCCGCTGTCATGGACATGGTTGAAGCCCGCTTCCCCGAGGCCCGCACCATCATGGCAGAGCCCGGTCGCGGTATGGTCGCCGAAGCCGGTGTGATCGTCTCCGAAGTGCTGCTGGTCTTGCGCAAATCCGAGCGCGACCTGCACCGCTGAGTCTACCTCGACATCGGTCGTTTCTCCGGTCTGGCCGAAACCGAAGGCGAGGCGATCCGTTATCAGTTCGAAACCGCCCGTGATGCCGACCAGCACGGTCCCTGCATCATGGCTGGTCCAAGCTGCGACAGCGCCGATGTGCTTTATGAAAAGCGCCCCGTCTCGCTGCCGCTGACCCTGAAAGCCGGTGACCGCGTGCTGATCCGCAACACCGGGGCCTATACCTCGACCTACTCGTCGGTCTGGTTCAACGGCTTCCCTCCACTCGCTGTTGTGGTCATCTGAACACCCTTTGCTGGCGCGCAGTATACAATTGTGCGCTAGTAACTCTTTATAAATAAAGAGATTTTGGGTTTACTCTTGCGCAGTTCCCGCTAGGTTCAAGGCAGTGAACGCGCAAGAGGGCCTGCCTGTATGTCGCAAATCCCTGACCACCCGCTGCGCTATACGATGGCGAACGAGCTGCACGCGCGGCCGTTTCCTGCTGTCACTGCGCCCAGTCGTGCCGCCTATCTTGCGATCAAGCCTGCCGCCAATGCCGCAGGTCGCGACCGCGCGGCGGATCGGGCCCATCTTATTGATTTGCTTGACCGTTTCGGCGCGCAACACCCGCAGCCGGACGCGACGCACTATTTCGGCACCATCGGAAAGCACAAGCTCAAGTGGGAAAGCCACACCGAATTTGTGACTTATACGATTTTTGGCGAGGGCCTTGCCGAACGCCCATTTGATGCGGCCACTTATGGCGTCTTTCCGTCAGACTGGCTGGAAAAGGTACCCGGGACCCGCGTCACCTCGGCATTGATTCGGGTCGAAGTGGCCTCTGGCGATGCCGGTATCATCGAGAAAGCACATGAGTGGTTTGTGCCCGAAAGCCTCGCCATCAGCCGCGTGATCGAGGACGACCTCGTCGTGGCAGGCGATTTCCGCATCGATCACGCGGGCCATGTGCGCTTTGCCGTTTTCGCCCGTCCGCATGTGGACGACCGCCGGATCGGGCGCGTTGTGCAGCGTTTGTGCGAGATCGAGACCTACAAGGCCATGTCGATGCTTGGTCTAACCCGCGCCCGCGATCTTGGTGCCAAGATGGGTGAATTCGACCGCCGTCTGACGGCTCTGATCGAGGATATGCGCTCGAAAACCTCTGACGCGGCCGATGTGCTGCAATCCCTGCTCGAGGTCTCCGCCGAGATCGAGAATACCATCGCCCGATCCACCTTCCGCTTCGGGGCCACCGGCGCATACGAAAAGATCGTCAACCAGCGCATTGAAGTCCTGCGTGAGGAGCGCTTTGAAGGGCGGCAGACCTTTTGCGAGTTCATGATGCGTCGCTTTGATCCGGCCATGCGGACGGTCAAATCCACGCAGGAGCGGTTGCAGGCCATGTCGGACCGCGCCTTGCGGGCCGGTGATCTTTTGCGCACGCGGGTCGATGTGGACCGGTCGGCGCAGAACCAGGAACTGCTGAAAAGCATGGATAAGCGCGCGGAACTGCAGTTGCGGCTGCAGCGCACTGTCGAGGGCTTGTCGGTGGTGGCGATCAGCTATTACGCGGTCAATCTGGTGCTTTATGTGTTGGGTCCGCTGGAAAAAAGTTTTGGCTTTGGCAAGGCCAGCATGGCCGCCTTGGCGACACCGGTTGTCCTGCTGCTGGTCTGGCTGATGGTCAACCGCATCCGCAAACATATGGAATGATCCTCGGCACTTGTGAATTCGCCTCCTGCTGCTAGGGTCCCCGCGTCAGCCGATGCGGGGCATGTGGTGCGGGCGGAAATTCACGAAATGCGGGGGGCGCTTTATGTATATCGGTCTTGATCTGGGCACGTCGGGGCTCAAGGGAATTCTGATCGACGACGACCAGACCATCCGCGCCGAGGCGCACGCACCGCGAACTGTCACGCGCCCACATGACGGCTGGTCCGAACAGGCCCCGCAGGACTGGATTGCCGCCTGCGAGGTCGTATTGGCCGCTCTGGCCGGGAAACACCCGCTGGATGCTGTCCGCGCGATTGGTCTTTCGGGGCAGATGCACGGGGCGACGCTGCTGGACAAGGACGGCGCGGTGCTGCGCCCCTGTATCCTCTGGAACGACACCCGCGCAGCCGCAGAGGCGGCAGAGCTTGATGCCGACCCGCAGTTCCGCGCCCTCACCGGCAATATCGTTTTTCCCGGATTTACCGCCCCGAAACTGGTCTGGGTCGCGCGGCATGAACCTGAGGTCTTTGCCAAGACTGCCAAGGTTCTCCTGCCGAAGGATTACCTGCGCTACTGGCTGACGGGCACCTATGTCGCCGAGATGTCGGATGCGGCAGGCACAAGCTGGCTGGATGTCGGCAAACGCGACTGGTCCGATGATCTGCTGGCCAAAACGGGTATGTCGCGTGACCAGATGCCGGCACTGGTCGAAGGAAGTGAGGTTTCTGGCACTCTGCGTGGCGATCTTGCCGCGCGGTTCGGTCTGCCGCGCGATGTGATTATTGCTGGTGGCGGTGGGGACAATGCCTCCAGTGCGGTCGGCGTTGGTGTGGTCAGGGCAGGGGACGCCTTTGTCTCGCTCGGGACATCGGGTGTGCTGTTTGCGGCCTCTGATGCCTATCAGCCCGATGCAGCCACAGCGGTGCATACCTTCTGCCATGCTTTGCCAGAGACCTGGCACCAGATGGGTGTAATTCTTGCGGCGGCGGATGCGCTGAACTGGTTTGCGCATAATGCCGGCAAGCCTGCGGCAGAACTGACCGCCGGACTGGGGGCGTTGCGGGCGCCGGGCCGTCCGTTGTTCCTGCCCTATCTCGGCGGTGAGCGAACACCGCATAACGACACCAATATCCGCGGTGCCTTCCTGCACCTTGATCACGCCACCGACACAGAGGCCATGACTCGCGCGGTCCTCGAAGGTGTGACCTTCGCGATCCGCGACTGCTATGACGCGCTGCGCGCCACAGGGACCGGGATCAAGCGATTGATCGCGGTCGGGGGTGGTTCGAAGTCCGACTATTGGGTGCAGAGTATTGCGACAGCGCTTGATCTGCCGGTTGACCTGCCCGTTGCAGGTGACTTCGGGGGTGCATTCGGTGCGGCCCGTTTGGCGTTGATGGCAGCCACCGGGGCAGGGGCAGAGATTGCCACGGCCCCCGTGATCGCCCGCCAGATCGCCCCCGAGACTGCCTTGACGGACGCCTTTGCAGAGGGACACGCGCGTTACCGTGCCAGCTATCAGGCGCTTAAAGGGCTGCGATAGCACGCGTTTCCCAGTCATCCGTTTGCACACCCTGCTTGTGCCGCCAGCGCGTGCTTTCTAGGCTGGCTGCAGAACACAAGAGGGACAGCGCGTGATCCGCAGCATTCTGCAAAGCATCGGCCGCAAGCATATGGATGTGGCGCTGCGCACGGGCGAGGGCTTTGCGGTGCGGATCATCGATGCTCCGGGTCTGTGGATGGCCCCCGATGCGCTGGCGGCGCTGAGCGCGGACCTGCGGCAGATCGCGGCGCGCACGCTACAGGATGAGGCGCTGACCTATGGTGTCTTTTCGGGTGATCCCGCAGTGATGGGAAATGTCGTCATCACGCTTGTCCGGCGAACTGATGGTACGCCTGTCGCCTTCAACGCGCTCACCGTGATGGAGGTTGATACCGATCCTGTGCCCACGGAAGTTCTGCATCTGGGTCTGGTCATGGTGGACCCTGACGAACGGTCCAAGAACCTCTCTTGGGTGCTTTATGGTCTCACCTGTTTCCTGATCTTCCTGCGGCGCCAGCTGAGGTCAGTCTGGGTGTCGAATGTCACGCAGGTGCCGTCCGTTGCGGGTATGGTCGCCGAGATGTTCTCTGACGTCTGGCCCCGCCCCAAGGCAGGGGCACGCCGCATCCGGCATCTGCTGCTCGCCCGCGAGATCATGGCCGCGCACCGACATGTTTTCGGCGTGGGGCAGGAGGCAGGGTTTGATGAGGAGCGCTTTGTCATCACCGATGCCTACACGGGCGGGTCGGATGCACTGAAAAAGACCTGGGACGGCGCGCCGAAGCATCGCGATGAGGCCTACAACAGGTTCTGCGCCCAGATGCTCGACTACCAGCGCGGCGATGATCTGCTGCAACTGGGACAGATGGATATGGCCGCGATGCGCCGCTATCTGGCGCGCGAGGTTCCACGCGGGGCGGTCGCGGGTCTTTTGGTGACGGGCGTTGTTGTGATGCTCCAGCGGCTGGTAATGCCGGTGCTCTACTGGCTGGATGCGGGCCGCGCGTGGTCGATCCTGCGGCCGAGTGGCGGGCGGGCGAAATGAACGCGGGCGCGGTTGTCCTTGTGCAGCTTTACCTCTGGCTTGCGGCGCTGGCGGGGCTGTTCGTTGTGCACCAGATGGTCGCCGCGCGCGGGCCATGGCAGCCGCTGAACCGGCGGTTCCTGTTTGGTCTGCGGGTGACGATCCTGTTGTTCGCAGGAAGGGTGCTGCTCTTGCTGACCGGCATCGCGGCCTTCCGTATTCTTGTGCTTCTGGCCGCCGCGCTGATCCCGCTGGCGGTGCTGCTCCTGACCGAAGGGCTGCTCCGGCGACATGCGCCGGTGGCCTTCAAAGTCGTGATCGCGACCGGAACGGTGGTCTTTGGCATTGGCGCGCCCTGGTATGGGGACAGTATCGATCCCGCGCGGCTCTATGGCCTGCTGGCCTTCCAGACACTCGGCTTTGGCCTCTCCGGCTATCTTGTCCTGACGCGGGACCGTGCGGGCCTCGGGCCGCAGGAGAACCGGATGGTCGGGCGGCTCGGGCTGTCGCTGATCCTCTTGGTGCCGATGGCGGCGGCGATTTCCTGCTGCTGGAGATGGCATTGCCGGTGCAGTTCTCGGCGCTTGCAGTGCTGGTGCTTTGCTGGCTGGCGGTCAGTCTAGGGCGCCCGCAACTGGGCCATCGCGCGACACTGGCGGTATTGGGGATGGTCATTGCCGCCTCTTTCCTGCCGGCGCTTGTCGTTGCGCAAGTGGCGGGACTTGATCGCGCGGGGCTAGTGCTGGTGGTGGCGGTGCTGTTGGCGACCTTCCTTGCGGTTTCGCTGATCATCGATGCACGCAGCGGGCAGCATGCGGCCGCGAGTCTCGGGCTTCTGCAGTATCTTGCGACAAGCAGGGCAGAGGACCCGCTGGAGTTCCTGCGCGGCTTGCAGAACCATCCGCAGGTGGATGCAGCAATTGTGATCCGCGAGGACGCGCTTGCGGGGCTTTCACCGGATGTGCTGACGCGCATCTTCCATGTCGCTCCCGTCCTGCAAAAATCCGCGCCACCAGCCTTTGGGCAGGCGGCAGATGATCACATCGCCTTTCTCTTTGACCGCTTTGCCGCCACGCACATCCTGAACGTCAGTGACAGCCCCCGCCTGATGATCGCCCTGTCGTTGCCAAGCCTCGGCACTGCGCCTCATGCCGATCTGGAGTTGCAGGTTGTGCAGCGGATGGCCTACCTCTTGGCGCAGCAAAAAGGGGGAATGGTGGATGACTGACGCTCGGGCCGAGGCGTTGCGGATTTTTCAGGCAGGTGTCGCCGCCGCCGATCCTTTTGCGGCTGTTGCAGCACGGCTGGACGACATCACGCCACCGGCGCTGATTGTTGCGGTCGGCAAGGCGGCCATGCGTATGGCCGAAGCGGCTTTGCTCAAATATGCGGGTACGCGCTGTCTTGTTGTCACGAACTACGAGAATGCGACGGCGCTGGACGGGGCCGAAGTCTTTGCGGCAGGCCACCCTGTTCCCGATGAAAACGGCGCTGCCGCCGCGCGTGCCGTGATCGAAGCGTTGCATGCGGCAGATGGGCCTGTGCTGGCGCTGATTTCGGGGGGCGGCTCGGCCCTCTTGCCCGCACCGGCGGGGGATCTGACGCTTGCCGACAAGGCAGCGGTCAATGCGCTGTTGCTCGGGGCGGGGCTTGATATCCGCGCGATGAACCTCGTGCGCCAGCAGCTTTCCGATCTCAAAGGCGGCGGGTTCCTGCGCCATGCGGCCCCGCATGCGGTGACCGCCCTGATCCTGTCCGACGTGGTGGGCGATGATCTGGCGGTGATTGCCAGCGGGCCGACTGTCGCACCGATTGGCAGTGCCGCCGAGGCTGTGTCGCTGATGCAAGGCGCAGGGATATGGGATCAGGCTCCTGACGCGGTGCGCAGGCATTTGCAGTCCGCTGCACCGCAAGGAGACCTGCCCGGGGCACGCAATATCCTGATCGGCTCGAACGGGATCAGCGTTGCCGCCATGCTGGCGGCGGCGCCGCGGGCGCGGGTGCTGGAGACCCCTGTGGAGGGCGACGTGTCCGAAGCCGCGCGGGCAATCTGCGATGCGGCCGGCCGCGGCATCACGCTTTGGGGCGGCGAAACAACGGTGGTCTTGCGCGGCACCGGACGCGGCGGACGCAATCAGGAACTGGCACTGCGCATCGCAATGGAGGCGCGCGCGCGCGGTTGGGCTGACTTTGTCTGCCTGCAGGGCGGAAGTGACGGCAGGGACGGGCCGACGGATGCCGCAGGCGGGATTTTTGATCAGGGCACGCTCGACCGGATCGGCGATGTCGAGGGCCTCTTGGCCAACAATGACAGCTATGCGGCCCTGTCAGAGGCGGGGGATTTGCTGATCACCGGTGCGACAGGAACCAATGTGGCGGATTTGGGTGTGTTGATCCGGTTGGGCTAGAAATGCGCATTGCAGGGCGGTTTAAAGCGACGGTGCCTCCGGCGGGGATATTTATGGGTCAATAATAATGCTGGTTAATCGACTGGAAGGCCACTCGGCACGGTGTCCGGTCTGCCGAGGGGGCGTTGGTCAGCGGTCTCTCCCGTCAGCGCGTGCAGGAAAGCAACCAGATCTGCAATGTCCTGATCCGAAAGCTGCATGGGCCGGATATCCAGAACCGCGGCCTGCCGCTCGATTTCCAGACGGTCAGATCGGATTGCGAAGTCACCGGCTGCAAGCCATGGCACCTCAGGCAAGTTTACCATCTCAGGCGTCCATGCCGCGCGCGCCGCTGCGGGATCGGCGTGATGGCGGATCATCGCCTCGAGCGTCGGATAGGCTCCGTTGTGGCCGTAGGGGGCTGTCAGGGCGACGTTGCGCAGCGACGGGGTGCGGAAGCGGTAGGCGTCTTCCAGCAGATTGGTCTCGGCCATGCGCCCGACATCGCGGGGGATCTGGTCCCAGCGGCGCGTGCGCCCGGGGCCAAAGGCGGGCAGGCCGAGCGCGTGGAACTGCTGGTCTGTGAAAAGCGGCCCCGCATGACAGGCAGCACAGCGGTTGTTGAAAAAAAGCTGCCGCCCGCGCTCGGCGTCCTCGGGCAGGGGCGTACCTGTCAGCCATTTGTCATACGGGCTGTCGTAGGACTGCCATTCGCTGATGATGAAAGCCCCGAGCGCATTGCCGATCTCGACAATAGTGACATCGGCGGGCTCCTCGATGTGGTCGAAGGCCTCCACGAACATCTCGCCATAGGCAGGGATGGTCCGCACCCTTTTGGCAATGATCGGCCAGCCGCGGTCGATCCGGTTATGCACGGCCCCCACGATATCGTTCTCGCCAAGGTTGCCCATCATCTCGAACTGCGCGGCCATGGGAAAGAGTGCCTGTGCTGCCACAAGATTATCGAGCCCCTGCGGCAGCCATTCCTCTGCGGGGCTGTCAAAGCCGTTTCCGTAGAGGTCCGACTCGGTCAGACGTCCGTCATGGAAGAGGACGCGCACCTCGTTATGGCCGAGGTTCCAAAGGGCAGGGGCGTTGCGCGGGATACGTTTGCGGATCGCGTCGGGGCCGGTTCCCGCCGTGCGCTCGGGCCCGACACCCACACCGCCTTCGCCGATTCCGAGCGATAATCCGTCGGTGCCTGCGTGGTCGTGATGATGACAGGTCCCGCAGGAGATATTCTGGTTGCCCGACAGGATCTTGTCATAGAAGAGCAATTGCCCGAGGCGGACTTGAACAGGGTCAACGGGGATGTAATCATCCGCCGAAATGCCCTGCGCCGCCGCGATACTTGCGCCGAGGAGCAACCAGAGGATCGCCCCATGAACCGCCTTCAGACCTTTTGGAATTGGCCCGCAATCGCCGCTGCGACCATGATCGGATTTGCGGCTCCGGCTTTGGCCGACATGGAGAATGCGCGTGACCTGATGGAAGAAGGCAAATTCGAAGAAGCCCGTGCCCTTTTCGAAATCTACGCCCGCTCCGGCAACGCCGAAGCCGAGGAGTTGATCGGAGTCATGTACGCCCTCGGACTGGGTGTCGCGCAGGACGACGAGCGGGCCTTTGACTGGTATCTCAGAGCGTCGTTGAAAGGGCATCCTGGCGCGCAATCCGGGCTTGGCTGGTATTATGAAGTGGGACGCGGCATCCCTGCGCCGGACCTTGTCAGAGCCTATCTGTGGTATGCCCTTTCGGCAATAGGCGGGGATCCTGACGCGCTGATTTCACTCGAAGAAATCACGCCACGTCTGACCGCTGAAGAGCGGGCGCGGGCGGAGGTGCTGGTGGGTGATTACCGGGGGTGGATGTATCCGTTCCGGTGAGCTCGCAGATGTTTAGATCTGCGTCTGCCGGGCGTAGATAGTGCGCAGATTTCCGCGTATAACTTAGGTTTATATCGGCCGGATAAACCAAATCAAAATTGTTCAGCCTCATTTTTGCCGTCCTTCTGGGTTCACGTCCACCATCGGCGCAGCGATGCGCCATGGAAGGACAAATGACGCAACAAGACACAAAAAGGATTTGCCATGTCGGACTTTGAAAACACACTCTCCCGCCGCAAGATGCTGGCCCGTATTGGTGGTCTTGCTGCCGCAGCCTATGCCGCTCCTGCGCTGACAACCATGTCGATGGCGCATGCTTCGGACGGCGGTTCTGCCGCATCTTCCCAAAGTAGCGCCAGTTCGGTCAGCTCCCCGAGTGAAACGAGTCTCGGGAGCGCGGCTAGCCTACCATCGAACGAGAGTGACTGCCTCGCGATCAAGGGAGCTACTTGGGAAAACAGTGTCTGCACGCTGCCTCTAACTGAATGATTGCGTCGAAGCCCGCGATCCTAAACAGCGGTCCACGAGCAACGACCACGGGAACGGCCCCTGGAAAGGGGCTGTTTTCATGAGATACGTATGACATCCGAGCTGCGAAAATTTGAAGGCTTGAAAACGCCAGTCCGGCTTATGTCGCCAGAAGCCGTAGTTCCGCTGTTGGCGCCGATCTTTGCCAGCTGGCCCCACTATGAAACAGCCGGTGCCGATGAGGACGAACCTTTTGCTATCATTGGACCATCCGGCGACGGCAAGACTTGGCGTCTGCAAGCGCCCCTCGCCGAAAAGCCTGACGGCCTCTATCAACCTGTCAATGCCATTTGTGATCTGATCTGCGAGGTCTCATGGGAACGCCTACGCAGCCGTCCGGACCTCTTGTGTCTGCATGCTGCGGCCGTCCCCTTTGGCGACCGGCTCGTGATCTTCCCCAACCAGCGCCGCGTGGGAAAAAGCCTTCTGACCGCGACGCTGGCCCGCAAGGGGCATGCGGTCTTTACCGATGACTTTGTGCCGCTTGCTGTCGATCCAGAAACCCGGATTATCTCGGGTGTTGCCAACGGCATCGCCCCGCGCCTGCGCCTGCCGCTTCCCGATACACTGTCGCCTGAGCATGCCGCTTGGATCGAGGCGCATATCACGACGCGGAACAAACAGTATGGCTATCTGTCCGAGATCGACCTGCCCATGTCTGGAACAGAAATGCCGGTTGGTGCCATTGTCATGCTTGACCGCGATATGGAATTGCAGACCCCCGCGACGCTGAGCCCTGTTGCGGCGGATGAAGCTTTTGCTACGATCATGAAGCAGAACTTCGGGCG
>CAXQAV010000111.1:0-11252 GCA_964221795.1 Luminiphilus sp.
GATGGTCTCTTCGGGACGGACCCCTCAAATCAGGCATGGCTCACGGGCTACGACGGTTGGTCTTTCTATGTGCATCAGGGTGTGATCCTCGGGATGGAGGGCGAACCCGTCTGGTGGGGACGTATGATGGATATGTTTGGCGGGCGACGTACCTGCTGGATGCAACCTGAAAACGTGATCGGCTACGGCGATCATTACATCCAGTCGACAGTTTATCACCCAATGCAAGATCTAGCAGAACAGCTGGCGGCGCGAGGATTTGAGAAAGCTCGCATCGGTGTCGAGATGGAGAACTACTACTATTCTGCCAAGGCGCATCAGGTACTTTCAGATGCGTTGCCCGATGCGCAGTTGTTTGATGCAACTGCGCTGGTCAACTGGCAGCGGCTTTTGAAGTCCGAGGAAGAAATCGGGTTCATCCGGAAAGCGGCGCGGATCTCCGAGAAGGTCATTCAGGTCGCAATCGACAAGGCCGCGCCAGGCGTGCGCAAGAACGACCTGGTCGCAGATATCATGCACGCTGGTGTTACAGGCGTTGGTGACGACTGGGGAGACTATCCCGCGATTGTGCCGCTTACGCCTTCAGGGCTTGATGCGACCGCGGCCCATCTGACATGGAATGGCGCGCCGATGCGCGAGGGCGAGGCCACTTTCTTTGAGTTGTCGGGCTGCTACCGCCGCTATCACGCGCCGCTTTGCCGGACGGTGTTTCTTGGCACGCCAACTGATGAAATGCGTCGCGCAGAGGCGGCCCAGATCGAAGGGATCGAAGCTGGACTGCAAGCAGCCAAGGCCGGCAACCGCACTTGCGACATTGCAAACGCTTTTATGGGGGTGCTGGGGAAATACGGGATCGAACGGCAGGGGCGCATGGGCTATCCAATCGGCCTCAGCTATCCGCCCGACTGGGGTGAACGTTCGGCGTCGATCCGGACCGAAGACGAAACGATACTAGAGCCCGGTATGACATTCCATTTCATGCCCGCGCTCTGGATGGACTCCTGGGGGTTGGAAACGACCGAGACCATCCTGATCAAGCAAGAAGGCCCAGCCGAAGCGCTTTGCAACGTGCAGCGCAAACTTTTCGTCAAGGACTAGGCGGGTGGCGACGCTCGACAGAACCAGAACGATCCTGGCTGATCTGATCGCCTATCCCAGCATCTCCAGCGACAGCAATGTCGAGGTGATCGGGTATATGGCGCAGCGCCTGCAGGATCTCGGGGCCGATGTGCAATTGCAGTTTACGCCGGACGGGCAGAAGGCCAACCTCTTCGGGACTATTGGACCGGACAGACCAGGCGGCATCGTACTTTCCGGGCATTCCGACGTGGTCCCTGTCGAAGATCAGGACTGGACACATGACCCGTTCGAGATGATCGAGCGGGACGGAAAGCTCTTCGGACGTGGCGCCTGCGACATGAAAGGCTTCATCGCGGCCGCACTTGCCAAAGCAGAAGACTTTGCAGAAGGCGCTCTCGCACGTCCGGTGCATTTCTCTTTCACATATGACGAAGAAACCGGCTGTATCGGGGCGCAAGCCCTCGCCGAGTGGCTAAAGCAGAGCGCCATTAGCCCCTCAATGGCCATCATCGGCGAGCCGACGATGATGCAAGTTATTGAGGGTCACAAAGGCTGCTGCGAATACACCACACATTTCCATGGCCGAGCAGGACATGGATCAATGCCCGATCTGGGTGTCAACGCGGTCGAATATGCCGTGCGCTACGTCGCACGCCTGATGGAACTTGGCGAGAATCTCAAAAGACGGGCCCCCACCAACAGCCGTTTTGAACCGCCCTGGACTACCATCAACACGGGCTCGCTCATGGGGGGTAAAATCCATAATGTCATCCCCGCGACCGCATCGGTCCAGTGGGAATTCAGGCCTGTTCAGGACAGTGATTTTGAATATGTAAAGTCCGAAAGCGAGGACTATGTCCGATCCGTCCTGCTGCCGGCAATGCAACTGGTCGATCCCTCAGCAGAAATTAGAACTGAAATCATTGGCGAAGTTGCAGGATTGGAGCCTGCCGACACCAATGAGGCCCGCGATATCTTGATGGAACTTACGGGCAGCAACACCTCCGGCGTGGTGCCTTTTGGCACAGAGGCCGGGATCTTCGGCGCGCTTGGAATGTCCGTTGCGGTCTGCGGGCCGGGATCAATTGAGCAGGCGCATAAGCCGGACGAGTTTCTCGCGATTGATCAACTGCAGAAGTGTCTGCAGATGCTGGATGGTCTTGAAAAGAAACTGCGGAACTCAAGCGCCTCGCGGCTCTAGAATGCCAAATCATTTATAGAATAGCGCCATCCTTCTCATGACACGACTCCGCGAAGCCGTGGCGGACCTTCCGTTCCCGTTAACCATCGATGACAGATAATCGATTGGTCATCGCCTGCCACTAGGACAGAGAAGGCTGCAATCGCGGATGCTCCGCGCTGCAAGCAGTCCGACCACCAGGGACGCAACAGGGATATCGGGACTTTGATAAACAGACGCTTGTTCTTGCTGCCATTGCTAGGAACGCCCACGCAACCGCCGCAATCTAGAAGCGCAGGAACCGCCGGTCCGATCGAAAGCCCGATATGTCGAGGTTCGGTTGTCGGCCTTCTACAAGATCCACCGCTATTCGCCCCGTGATCCCACCCAACGTCAGCCCAAGATGCTGGTGCCCGAAGGCATGAATCACATTCTTGCTTCCCGGGCTGGTCCCGATGACCGGCAGCGAGTCAGGCATCGTTGGCCGAAAACCCAGCCAATGACTATCAGGTTGCGGCAGATTCCCGAACATTTCTTCGGCGCGACGTTTCAGATACGCGAACCTCTTCGTATTTGCGGGCTTGTCTGTCGCGTCGATTTCGACCGTTCCGGCAATACGCAACCCCTGAGCCATTGGAACGGCGTAGAACCCTCCTTCGGCCCACCCGACCGGACGGCTGATCCGATGTGCTTCGGATGCAAACATCAGGTGGTACCCGCGCTCGGCCCCCAAGGGCAGGCTGTCTGTGCCGACGCCAGAAATGCGGCCTGAAAATGCGCCGGAGGCAACAACCAGTTTTCCGGCTTGAATGGTCTCCGCCCCGGTTTCTATCACGACTCTGTCCGCTTCGGGGGTGGCGCGCTGAACTTCTTGAGCCAGTGTCTGCCCGCCAAGTTCTTCGAAGCGTTTGTGCATCCGCCTTACAAGTTCCTGGGGATCAGTGATATGGCGTGCGGTCGGGTAGAAGACAGCCCGCGCGACCGGCAACGCAACGTTCGGCTCCAATGTCCGCGCGTCTTCGGTAGTCAACTCTTCGAACAGAACGCCGTGGCTTCGACGCAGCGCCAACCCGCGGGCGGCTGAGTCTGCGCCAGATTTGCTTGACCAAATCGATAGTTGACCGGAACTCACCACCAAGTCTTCAGCGCCCGCCTCATCAATCAACGGATTGATGCCTGCGTCCGCATGCGACAGCAAACGTGCAAGTTCGCCACTGATCTCATGTGATCGTTTAGCTGAGCAATTGGCGAGGAAAGACAACATCCAGCGGGGGTTTTTCAATGCATGCCGAAATGAAATTGCCAGAGGGCTGTTCTTGCCAAACAAGAGCGCCGGCAGGCTGGTCAACACAGAAGGGTCATTGACCGGCAGGCAGGCGTAGGTCGCCAGCGTGCCGGCATTTCCAAAACTTGCACCGGATCCTGGGGGATTGTGATCAACCAAAAGGGTCTTGTGACCACGCCGTTGTGCCCAAAGGGCCGTGCTCATGCCCACGATACCGGCGCCGGCAATTGCAACATCATAATCTGTCATGGCTGGGTGCACACCGTCAGAGAGTCAATGATGGCTTAACAACAGCGGTTTGTTTGGACAAGACACTGCAAGATTCATCAACCTGTAAGGTTCGTAGTAGCGAACGAATCCCCGCGTGCAAGACCGTCTCAACTTGCATGCTTCAAACTGAGAATGCGGCCTTAGACACCACCCTCCGCCATATTGGCTTCGATGAACCAGAAATCCTCCATTGCTCAAACCCCCAAATCTAACCGGTCGGTGCTAACGTCGGACAGGTCAAAAACCAACGGACCCTACTTCACGGGGCAATTCAACGGTATTGGTTTCTGACGTTCCGACTGCAGAGACTTAGCCTCTGAGTTCAGACAGTAACCAATCCTTGAAAAGTTTGGCGGCGTCAACGCTTTCGTCTGCTGCTAAGAAGTAGCCTTCTGGATTTGAAAGGCTGGACTCGCCGAACAATTCGAGTTCACCGCTGGCCAGCTTTCCTGCGGCGAGGAGCGAACTTGTCAGCGCGATACCTTGCCCTTGAAGAGCAAGTTCCAACGCGAGACCGAAGTTGTCAACGTAGATTGCTGGGCTGCGATCAAGCACCGTGCCTGCGGCTTGTGCCCATTTCTGCCAATTCATCGAAATGCCGACAGTTTCGATGAACGGAGGATGCGTGTCTTCACGGATCAGTTCTCGATTATAAACTGCCACAAGGCGATCGGGGCCAAGACGCTCAGCTTTGTAACCAACCTGCTTTTCTGCGCCAAAACGGATTTCAACATCCGCTATTGAGGCTTTGAACTCATCCGGCCAGACGGTCGAGAGAAATCTGATGCGCACACCGGGGTGTGCTTCAAGGAAGTGATTGATCCGCGGTGCCAGAATCCACTGCGCAACGCTGACGGACGTTGCGACACTCAACAGGCTTTCTGTTGGAAGGGCGTCAAATTTTGCAGAAGCTGCGCCGAGTATTTCCAACGCGGCACTCACTTGAGGCAGGAGCTTTCGGCCATCATCGGTGATCGTTAGCCCACGTGCTTTTCGCTCGAACAACCGAATACCGAACCGCGTTTCTAGAGAACGTATTTGCTGGCTGATGGCGGATTGCGTGAGGCCAAGTTCGTCTGCCGCAGCGGTGAAGTTCAGGTGGCGCGCCGAGGCCTCGAATGAGCGAAACCAATTGAGGGGCGGTAAAGACCGGGCCATGTTGCAATCCAGACATTAGAAACACTAATGGCTTTGCCGCATTATTCCTCGTTTGTCAAAAAACCGTAGCTGAAAGACACCTTTCACAAATGCTGGAGGGCATGATGACACCCGAAATTCGCAAGATCGTGACATTTGACGAAGAGACCCTGATCGAGGGTTTTCGGGCGGTTAGCCGACCTTGGCGGATGTTCGCGGTGGCGGCCGTAGTGAAGAATCCCTGGGCTGGGCGCTATGTTGAGGATCTTGCGCCAACCATCAGCGAACTCGCCCCGCCTTTGGGTCAGGAATTGACCAGACGTATTATCGCACTCGCCGGATCTGGAGAGGCTATCGAGGCCTTTGGAAAGGCGGCGGTTGTTGGCTTGGATGGGGAGGTCGAACATGCTTCGGGCTTGATCCATACGCTTCGGTTTGGAAATCACTACCGCGAAGCGGTGCGAGCCAAGTCTTACCTCTCATTCACGAACACACGGGGCTCCGCGAACGCGCCCATCATGATCCCGCTCATGGACAAGAATGATCTGGGGCGACGTTCGCATTATCTCACTGTCCATTTTTCAATTCCGGATGCTCCGCGCGCTGACGAAATCGTCGTGGCACTGGGTGGCGCAATGACGGGCCGGCCGCACCATCGGATTGGTGATCGTTATCAGGATTTGAAAGACCTCGGGCATGATCTGGACAATCCGGCGGCGGTCTGAATACGGCAAACTGCGGGCCATCGAGGCAGGTCAGGGACCGACCGTTCTGTTTTTGCATGGCGTGGGCTTGCGCGCAGAGGCTTGGGCGGAGCAGCTAGATCATTTTGCTGGTCATTATCGCGTTATAGCACCGGATATGCCGGGGCATGGCGAAAGCACGCCACTCGGAATTGCTCCCATCTTGCAGGATTATACGGAATTGGTTGCTGAACTGCTGACCGAACCCGTGGTGGTAGTTGGGCATTCGATGGGGACGTTGATCGCGATGGATCTTGCGACACGCTATCCCGAAAAGGTTGCCGGGGTTGCGGCTCTGAGCGCCATTTTCCAGCGCTCTGAGGTCGCCCGAGTTGCCGTGCAGGCTCGCGCCTCGGCGCTTGACGATATGCGCATTGCCGATCCGAAGCCAACCTTGGAGCGCTGGTTCGATGATCTTGAAAGTGCGCCTGCAGTGGCCTGCCAGCAATGGCTGACGGCGGTTGACCCTGCCGGATATAAAGCCGCCTACACTGTTTTTTCTACCGAAGATGGCCCTGATGAATTGGCCTTGTCTGGCTTGGAAATGCCTGCGCTCTTTATGACCGGAGGACTTGAGCCGAACTCGACCCCTGCGATGAGCGAGGCGATGGCCAAGCTGGCAGCGAAGGGGCGAGCCGTGGTTTTGCCGGGTGCCGCGCATATGTTGCAGATGACACACCCCGCTGCAGTCAATGCGGAGCTGGCGAAGCTTCTTGCGGATTGCGGGCTATGAGCACTTTTGATTCACGCGCATTACGCGTGGCGTTTGGTAGCTTTATGACCGGTGTGACAGTCGTGACAGCGCGTTACGAAAACGGCGCGCCTGTCGGCTTCACGGCCAATTCATTCACTTCGGTTTCTCTGGACCCACCACTTCTATTGGTTTGCGCCGGGCGCTTCTTGTCGAGTTTCGATGTGTTCAGGAACTGCAGGCATTTCGCTGTGAGTATACTCGCCGAAGGGCAGGAAGACGTTTCAAACACATTCTCAAGCATCAAGGGCGATCGCTTTGCTCGCGTCGAAACCAACAGTGATCTGCATGGCATCCCTGTGGTCAAAGGGGCAGCGGCAGTATTCAGTTGCGAGACAGCACAGGTCTTGGAGGTGGGCGATCATGCGGTTCTCATGGGCGAGGTCAAAGGCTTCAGCCATAGTGGCGCTCCGGGTTTAGGCTATTCGGGTGGCAAGTATTTCAGCCTGGGCCTTGAGCAGCGCGCCGCGAGTGCGCCTCGGAGAGGGCTACAGAATATTGCGTCGGCCATCATCGAGAGAGCAGGAGCCGTATTCCTACTCCGCGATGGCCCGGCCTATGCTTTGCCGCAAGTCGAGGTGGAGCGGCGTGGACTACTACGTGATGCTTTAAGTGCGCGGCTGAAAGAGCTGAATTTGAATGTCCAACTGGCACAGGTCTATTCGATTTATGACCGCGCCGAAATCGGCGAGCATCACACATGTTTCCGCGCGATATATATAGACGGGATGTCTGCCGACGGCAAATTTGTGTCGATCAACCAGTTGGCGGAATTAAGTTTTTCAGTCCCGGGCCAAGCTGCAACTCTCAAACGTTACGCCGTGGAACACCAGACGGGCCAATTCGGTCTCTATGTCGGTGATGTCGATGGCGGCGATATCCATTACCATTGACGAAAAGGACGCCACTTTATGGACTTCTCGCTTTTTGCCCATATGGAACGGCTGGGGCCAGAACAATCGCACCAATACCTTTACGAGGAATTCCTCGGCCTTTGCGACATGGCAGATCAAGGCGGTATGCGTGCGATCTGGACGGGTGAGCATCACGCTATGGAGTTCACGATCTCGCCGAACCCGTTTCTGGCGATCATGGATCTTTCCCACCGCACGAAAAACGTAAAACTTGGAACCGGGACTGTTATTGCGCCATTCTGGCATCCGATAAAACTGGCCGGCGAGGCTGCAATGACGGATCTCTTGACCGGCGGGCGGCTTGAGATGGGGATCGCTCGCGGGGCATATAATTTCGAATATGAACGTATCATGCCGGGATTGGATGCTTGGGATGCTGGGCAACGGATGCGGGAATCCACGCCTTTGCTTAGAAAGCTCTGGCAGGGTGATTGCGCGCATAAAGGGACGTATTATTCATTTCCCTCAACGACGTCCTCCCCAAAGCCGGTTCAAAAGGATGGCCCGCCGATCTGGATTGCGGCGCGCGATCCCAACAGCCATGAGTTTGCCGTGGAAAACGGGTTCAATATTCAGGTCACGCCGCTTTGGCAAGGCATTGAAGAAGTTGACATGCTGATGGGGCGCTTCAATGATGCCTGCGCGAAAGCTGGAGGTAAGCGACCAAAGATCATGCTTCTCCATCATGCATATGTCGGGAAGGATGAAGCAGATCTTGAAAAGGCAGCACAGGATTTCAGCCGATATTATTGTTATTTCGGGGCGTGGTTCCAGAATAAGCGGCCGATTTCCCAAGGCTTGATCCAAACTCTCACTGATGAGGAAATTGCAGCCAATTCCATGATGGCTCCGGCAAATCTGCGCCGCGATCTTACGATGGGCACGGCGCAACAAGTGATCGACATGATCAAGCGCTACGAGGATCTGGGCTATGATGAATTCTCGTTCTGGGTGGATAGCGGCATGACTACAGATCGAAAGCGGGCTTCTCTGGCGCGTTTTATCGACGACGTGATGCCGGCATTCGGGTAAGGAAAGCACATGAGTAACCTGCCGCATTACAAGCTTTTCATTGACGGAGTCTGGACCGAGGGCAGCAAAGGTCAGGTCATGGAGACCATTAATCCGGCAACTGGTGCACCTTGGGCAAGTTTCGCCTGCGCCAGCCCTGAGGATGTGGTTCGGGCGGTGCGGGCTGCGGGCCGTATGCTCGAAGACCCTGCTTGGCGGGACATGAACCAGACCGCTCGGGGGAAACTCCTCTATCGTCTTGCCGATCTCGTGGAAGCGAATGCCGCAAAATTAGGGGCGCTAGAAACGGCGGACAGTGGAAAACTGCTCGCTGAAACCGCCTCGCAGACCCGTTATGTTGGGGAGTACTATCGTTATTTCGCAGGGCTAGCAGATAAGATAGAGGGGGCGGTTCTTCCAATCGACAAACAGGACCTGCATGTGTTCACGTCCCGTCTGCCTATCGGCGTTGTGGCGGCAGTGGTGCCGTGGAATGCACAGATGTTTCTGACCGCAACAAAGATCGGGCCCGCCTTGGTGGCGGGATGCACTGTCGTGCTGAAAGCCTCGGAACAAGCACCTGTGCCCATGCTCGAATTCGCAAGGCTAATTGAAGAGGCGGGCTTCCCGGAGGGCGTGGTATCGGTCATCACGGGTGATGCGGAGAATTGTGCGGCACCTCTTACACGACACCCTATGGTAGACCGGATCGCATTTACCGGCGGCCCTGAAACTGCGCGGCATGTGATCCGCAATTCGGCTGAAAATTTCGCGGTTACAACACTGGAGCTTGGGGGAAAATCACCCATCCTGGTTTTTGAGGACGCGGATCTGGATGGCGCCGCAAATGGCCTGATCGCAGGCAACTTTGGCGCTTCGGGCCAGTCATGCGTTGCGGGCACTCGGGGGCTTGTCCATCGTTCCATCCTGCCGGAACTTGTGCGCCGGATCTCTGAAAAGGCCGCCGGTATTGTGATCGGCGACCCGTTGGATGGCGCGACGCATGTTGGGCCTCTTTGCACCCGCGCGCAGGTGAGCCGCATTGTGGAAACATTGGAGAAAGCGAAATCGCAAGGCGCTACGATCCATTTCGGGGGCGCTCCGCTTCCGCGCGATGGAAATTACATGGCGCCGACACTTCTGGAATGTTTCGGACCAGAGACCGAGACGCTACATATTGAGATGTTTGGCCCGGTGATGTCTTTGCTGCCCTTCGATACCGAAGAAGAAGCAATTCAGTTGGACAATCGCACGCCGTATGGGTTGGGGTCTGGTGTGTTCACTCAAAACCTTGCACGCGCGCATCGCGTCTCAAAACGTCTCCGTGCGGGGATTTGCTGGATCAACACCTACCGTGCCATCTCACCGATTGCGCCTTTCGGCGGTTTCAATGCGTCAGGTTACGGGCGCGAGGCTGGGCTGGAAAGCGTTCTGGACTACACGCGTACGAAGACGACATGGATCAACACATCCGATCAGCCAATGGCTAATCCGTTTGTTATGCGCTGAGGGTTGGTTCAATTCACCCCGAGGCTTTGTCAGAGGAGCTTCGCTTGAAGCGGGGCTTGGCGTAGCGTCCGCGAATGGCAAAACGCTCCCCTATCAGGTGCTTCAGGACCAGTCCCAAAATCATCCGCTTGGCAGTAATGCCCTATGTGCAGTTCCGTGGTGGCTGCTTTGTTCCGCATAGGTTCGCGCGTTTGGGGCAAGCAGATACTGGTTCGAATTGGTCTTACACCATCGTGGTCCGAAATCGATCGATTAAGCCCATAAGCCCGATGAACATCTCGACATCGATCAGCTTGCGAAATGTCTGGCGATGTTGGAACGTCTGGGCGGCAAACTGGTGAGGTAATCGGATGGCGGAGCCCGCAGCGCAGCCCCACAATTGGGCCGCACCATTCTTCTGGCGTGCCGCCCCGTTCATTTTTGTCCTGTTCTGGTCGGGCGGCTACAGTTTCGCCAAGCTGGGCCTCGCCCACATCGAGCCGATGACCATGCTGGCGCTTCGCTACGGGTTGGCCACACTGGCGCTGGCGCCATTGCTGCTGATCCGCAAACCACGCTGGCCGTCGAAGTTGCGCCACTGGTTCTATCTTGCGGTGACGGGGTTTCTGATCCAGTGCCTCTATTTCGGGCTGGCCTATCTGGCGATGAAGCGCGGCATGAACGCAGGGACGACGGCAATCATTATGGCGCTGCAACCCATCCTTGTTGCCATCCTCGTACCCATGATCTCCGGCAAGCGCGGTGGTCCGCTGCTTTGGGTCGGCCTTGCGCTCGGCTTTGCCGGCGCGGTTCTGGCGATCTTGTCCGAAGGCACGCTCGGTCCAAGCCCCTTGATCGCCGTGATGCTGGCCTTGATGGCGCTTGGCGGCTTCACTGCGGCCACGCTTTTTGAAAAATGGCATGGGCTGAGAACCGACCCCGTGGTTGGCGGGATGGTCCAGTATGTGGTGGGTTTCGCGGTTCTGATGCCGCTGGCCTACCGTACCGAAAGCATGGTGATAGACTGGCAGCCCGAATTGATCATTGCGCTTGCCTATCTGGTGATCGCCAACTCGATCATCTCAATCAGCATTTTCATCGCTCTTCTCCAGCGCGGCGATGCAACCAAGATTTCGGCCCTGATGTACCTCGTCCCACCTCTCGCGATGGCCTTTGCCTGGGTGGTTCTCGGCGAACCGGTGACGGCACTGGCCATCGTGGGTTTTGTCCTCTCGGCGGCGGGGGTACACATGGTCAGCCGCCAAGCAACGAGGACGTGATGAGATGGCTCAGGCGGTCATGTCAGAGGAACTTGGCTTGAGGCGGGCAGGGGGCCTTCGTAGCCTCTGAGCATGACCAAACGCTCCCCGTTCAAGTACTTCAAGACGAGCCC
>CAXQAV010000112.1:0-4266 GCA_964221795.1 Luminiphilus sp.
ATCGACATCACCGGCGACGTCGCTGTGGTGAAGGTTGCGGATGCCTGCTTTGGCACGACCTTCACCGACTATCTGACCATGATCAAACACGAGGGTCAGTGGCAGATCGTGATGAAGGCGTTTTTCGATCATGCGGAGGGATCGGCTTGATCGCCTATATTACCGTCGGCGCCGATGACATGGAGGCGGCCGAGCGCTTCTATTCCGCGTTTCTGCCCGCGCTGGGCTATCGTCTTGAGCACTACAAAGGTGACCTGAGTTACATCCCGCCGAACGCCCCTGCCTCGCCTGATTTCTATGTGAAGCGCCCTTTCGACGGGGCGCCCGCCTCGGTCGGGAATGGCAATATGGTTGCTTTCGAGGCGCGGAATCAGGCGCAGGTGCGAGAGCTGCATGCGGCGGCATTGGCGGTGGGGGGATCGGATGAGGGCCAACCGGGGTTTCGGGCGAACTATGGCCCGCGCTTTTACGTGGGCTATCTGCGCGATCCGCAGGGCAACAAGATCGCGCTATTTTCCAGCAGCCCCGACGATCCGGTGCGGAACGGCTAGCGGCTCAGCGAGGCGAGCCTTTCGTCCACGTAATCCGGCAATCCCCAGCGGTCCAGAAGGGTCCTGATCCGCGCGCGCTGCGTCTCCGAGGTCGGTTCCGCCGCGACCGTGTTCTCGCCCGCGCTTCCCGCATGTGCGTCACTGTCAAAACCGTGCAGAGCCGTTTCCAGATGTGCAGTGTCGATCCCGCATCTTTCCAGCAGCTGGTGCGTCTGCCCCGCCCTGTCCCTGTTCAGATCCGCGTAGTGGATCGGCGAGACCTGCATCCCGCCACCGGTGGCCTGTAGATAGGCCCCCATGCGCAGCGACCAGCCCAGGACCATCAGGTCCATGAACGGGATTTTCTCATCGGGACCGAAGTAGTCCGCCAAGATCGCCTTTGGTGCATTGATGGTCCCGAGTTGGTGGCCGATCTCCCACTCCGGGCTGTGGGGGGCGGGGTCTTTGACGCCCAGCATCCGTTGGGCAAAGCGGTAGAGGGAATTCACATAGCCAAAGCAGTCGCGATAGAGAAACACCGCATTGGCATCCGGTAGTGCATCCACATAGGCGCTGGCTTGCACCATCATCTCACTGCGGGGTTTGAGGACGACGGTCTGCACCTGATCGGGGTTTGGCGGGCGGCACGAAAGCGCCGTGCATGACTTGATCAGCATCTTCAGCCGTGCAGGGGTCAAATCGAAGCGGGCAAAGGCGAGGTTAGTGAACCAGTCGGGTTCCGAGAGGCTCCAGACGCCGGGGATCTGCGCGAAGATGCGCGAAGCGAGGGTGGACCCGCAGCGCCCCGTGGACATCAGCAGGGCGACGTTGGCGGTTTGTATGACCTGATCGGCCAGCGCGGGCAGGGCGTCGAGCGGGACGATTGCCGCGCGCTTGGCCTGTGCGAATTGCGCGGCATAGGCAAAGGGGGCTCTGGCTAGATCGATGTCAGGCGGCAGTTCCACAAAGACGGCGCGGTCATTGGCGATGTCGAGACAATAGAGCGACCAGCCCACCCCCCGCACAACGTCTGCCGCCGCTTGTGTTGCACTGCCCAAAGTGAATTGCCCCGCGTGGCGCACTTCGCCGGGAAAGGTCTCGGACCGGCCCAGAATAGGATGAATGTCTGCGATCATGGCCCCCCCGTTTGCCTCAGGAGAGGCATTGTCGGGACAGATAGCAACAGAAAATGGCCTAGCTCTGCGCTTCCGTCGCGATATCCTGGATCACGGCGAGGGCGTCCTCTTCGCGTCCTTCGGGGATGAACAGGTGATCGTGGAAGTATCCCGCAACGGGGTTCACGCCCATCCCCGCCGCTGCCAGCCGCGTGGCGATATGGGCGATGAAACCTACGGCTTCGAGTGCTGAATGCACTTCCAGCGTGATCATCCGGCAGGGGAAAGAATAGGCGATGCCTGCGACCTGGGCCTCAGCGCGGGTGCAGATCAGGGTGATGCCCTCGTCCTCGACAAAGATCATGCGCGGGGTCATGCCGGTGGGGATCGTCTCAAGCGTGGCAAAGACATAGGTGTCGGGCTGCAGTTTCGCGGTGAGCGTCCGCAGCAATGTGGCAAGGTTCATTTCGCCTGTCATATCGTCCCTTTCGGTTTAGCGCCGCAAGCGCCAGACAATGAAAAAGGCCACGGCTGCGGTTGTGAGTGACAAGACAATCAGGATCAGGTCCCCGATCGACATGGCGACATCCGGCCCGAAGTATCGACCCGCGCGCAAGTAGGCGAGATCGGGCGAGAGGCTGGCCACACCTACCACAATCGCAACCAGAACAGCCATGCCAAGGGCGGCAATGACAGAAGCAACGGCAGAGATGAGGAACCTCACCACGCCCGCTTCACTGCCCTGACACATGCTTGCGGAAGGCTGATTTCAGCATGTCGAGTTCGGCGCGGAGCAGGTCGATCTCGGCCCGCAGGTCGTGGGCGAGGACCTCGCCTGCGAGGATGGCAAAGGATATGAGTGCCTGCCCGTCGCCGCTCTGCACCACAAAGGTCTGCACGCCGTCGCTGATCAGTTCCGCAGGGACGGGCACGCGGATCAGCGTGCTGTCGCGGTCTGGCTGCGCTTGAAAGGTCACGTCATCCAGCTGCAGCCCTTCATGAAACACCCGGATGCCGTCAGCCTTGATGCCGACCAGCTCGCCTGTCCAGACACCGGCGCGGAGTTCTGCGTTGATGATCTTCATGGGCATCCTCTAGAGGTCAGCGCGCGGATAGCGCGAGAGGTTAAGATCACGGAAGGTGATCCGGTTCATGGCGGGGTCCTCAATCATCAGGTCGATCCACATCCGCTCGGCCCGCGCCTCGATGAGTTGGCTATAGGCAAGATCGAATTCGACAGCAGCTTCCTCGTCGTCGGGCAGGGTGAGCAGGATCTGTTCGGGGTTGGGGCCGTGTTTGACGTTGAGGCGGGCAAAGATGCGGGTCGGACGTTCGCGGGTGATGCTGGTGGCAAGGCGGATAAGGTGGTTCTTCCGCAGGCCAGTGCAGGAGTCAGCGGGCACTTCGATCACGAGTGACAGATAGCTTCCGTCAAAATGGAACACTTCAAGGCAAATTCCATGGGGCGAAAGATCAACATCACGCTTATTTCTGATTTGCCGCAGGACGATCTCGCGACTCTTGCAGTCGTGGAAGATCAAAAGCTCGTTCGTGATGTTGTCCTTGGGTAGTGCCGGTGCGCGTCCCAGTTCTGGGCAGGCCATGCGCCATGGTTTGGGGCGCCACGACCAATCGGTCCCAGCAGGCCGGAGGAAGGTATCCACCCCCGGGCGCGGCAGGGCGAGCCGTGCCGCAGCAGCGGCGTTGAAATCGCGGATCCGGCGCATGGTCTTCTTGGCCATATTCACCTGCAGCTCCAGATCACCGGCAGAGGTGTTTTCCACATCGCGCAGGGCCGCCCGCCAGCGCGCCACAGAGCGGCGGTGCAGGAAACGTCCGATCAGGCCATGTGGCGGGAAAAGCACGCGGGTCCTATCCGTGAATCAGCGGCCAGTCTGTCAGGCGGGGCCACCCATTTGAAGCGTCAGCTTGCAGGTTCGGTTGCGGTGCTGCGCAGACCGGAGAGCACAAGTTTCAACAGCCCCGCCCCCGGTCCGTCCTGCAAGGGCGCGGCGGCAAGACCGCGGACGCCGACAGTCACAAGCCGCCCACCCACATTGCGGAAGGCCCGCCATTCCTCCGCTTGGAGTCCTGCCAGAGGTGGTTCGCCCTGATCGCTGAAATGCACCATGACCTGATCGTCAAAGGCCTGTGTCGAGAGGATGTTGATATTGCTTGCCTGACCGTTGTTGCTAAGGAGCGCCTTGCCTTCAGATGTGACCAGGAAATCGCGCAGGGCGATCTCGTCGATCGCGATCTCGCCGCTGCCTTCGGCACCGGTCAGCACGGTGACAAAGCCGACCACATCAGGCACAGGGGCTTCAGCGCCGAGTGTGGCGCAGGGTGCCAGAACCGCAAAGTCACGCGACGGGCGGCTGGCGACCGTATCGACGCAATAGCCGGGAGGCGCTTGCAGAAACACGGCCCCGCCCGCAAATGTCGTGGCCCTGTCGGGGGCTGTCATGACACAGGCCGACAGCAACGACAGGGCCAGAAAAGCGATTCCGGCGCGGATCATCCGCCTCAGAGATCCATGTAGATGTGCTCTTCGGCTTTCGCGCCCGGATGGGTGACCGCGCCCAAACGCGCGCCGCCGACCAGTTGCGCGTATTTGTAAAGCG
>CAXQAV010000113.1:0-13673 GCA_964221795.1 Luminiphilus sp.
GTCTCTTGTGACTGGAGTTCAGACGTGTGCTCTTCCGATCTCCTCAGTCAGGTGGGCGCGTCCACGCGCTGGCGGACCGAAGCGATGCGCAGCCATGCCACGGCGCGCCTGATCCATGTCACCAAGGGTCAGGGCCGGATCACCGTCGCGGGCCTGACCGGCGGCTACGGTCCCAACAATCTGATCTATATCCCTCCGCACACCATGTACGGCATCGAGGTCGGGGCCACCGTCTTTGGCCATGTGCTGACCTTTGCCAACAGTGAAGACTGGCCCGACCACCCATTCCATCTCCGACTGCTTGGCGTTGAAGCCCAGAAAGAGGCCGTCACGCATTTTGAAAGCATTGAGCGCGAGTCGAAATCCGGCGGAGACCCTCGCGCTGCCGCCTGCCATTTCGGCCTTCTGACAATCTTCGTGGAGCGACAATTGCAGGCGCGGCAACCAGAGCAGATAGACAAGCGTCAGCAGACCGCCGCCGCCAAGCTCGTGGCGCGCTACACGGCCCTGATCGCCCGCGATTTCTCGGCGGGCCGGAATGTCGCGGATTTCGCTAAGGCGCTTGGCGTTACACCGACGCATCTGACAAGAAGCTGCCGCAAGACCTGCGGGCGCTCTGCCCTTGTGCTTCTCAATGACCGTATCCATTTCGAGGCCTGCGCAATGCTGCGCGATACCGAGATGCCGATCAACGCCATTGCCGCCAAGCTCGGGTTTCGCTCGCCAGCCTATTTCACACGAAGTTTTCAGCGGTTATCAAAGACAACGCCCACAAACTTTAGAAAACTGTAAATCTTACCCAAACGGGCAAGAATTTCTAAATTTTGGGATTACTGTCAAACGTATGGCAATACTGTTAAAAAAATGCTCCCTCATCTGTTCTGGTACGATTTGGGCGCGAAACAGTACGCGTTACTGAGCAATGCAGTGAAAATAACCCCTGTCTTCCCTCCCGAATCAAACCGGCGTTTCCCCGCGAGTTTCGACAAAGAGACATACGAATGGCGGCACCTGATCGAGAATTACTTCGGGAAGCTCAAGGAATACAGCGGCATCGCAATGCGGTCATGCAAAACAGATCATAGCTTGGCCGCATTCATCTCACTCTCGGCAACAATTATTCAACTCCAGTGAAGGTCAACAGGCCCTAGTTCTAATTACTAACTTTCTACCTTATACTATAATTCAAATTTTCATACTATAATTCAAATTTTCTGAAATTTTGCCCATGATAATACTTGTTTACTGATAACGCAGGAATAGTCTAGGCTCCCTACTAGCTACGCTCTCACTTGCCTAGACCAGTGAAAGCTCGCGGCTTTGTAGAGAAGAGGAGAAAACGTATGTACAAATCAATCAGCGCTGGGATGTTAGTGGCAATGAGCTCTACCGTGTCGGCGCACGCGTGTGAAGTGAGTGTTGGGGCCATGGGGTGGGCCTCAGGTGAAGCGATTTCTGCGTTTGTGGGTTTTACGCTAGAACAAGGCTACGGCTGTGAAGTTACTATTGTGCCCACAGATACTGTACCTGCGGTAACGTCTCTTGCAGAAAACGGTAAACCTGACATTGTTCCAGAGATTTGGGTAAATTCCGCTACCGTCTACCGTGAGCTTGAAGAAGCGGGCAAGGTGGTGTCCGCATCAAACACATTCAGCAACGGCGGTGAGGAAGGCTGGTGGATTTCTGGTGATCTGGCCGACGCACACCCGGAATTGACGTCAATTGAAGGGATCTTGGCAAATCCGGAATTGGTTGGATCACGGTTTAATAACTGTCCGGTTGGCTGGGGTTGCCGCATCGTAAATGACGCGCTCAAGCAGGTTTTTGACCTCGAAGGCAACGGCATCGAAGTATTTGACCACGGATCAGGTGCAAATCTAGCTGCGTCCATCGCCTCCGCATCCGAAAGTGGTGAGCCTTGGTTTGGATATTACTGGGGGCCGACGGCCGTCTTGGGCAAATATAACCTGGCCAAAGTAGATCTGGGAGAAGTTGATCTAGCACAGCACGCTATCAACCAAAACGCTGATGCAGACCCTGCCACGTTTGGTCCATCGGACTTCCCTTCCGCGACTGTGGTCAATGCCGTGACAGCGGATTTGGCTAACCAAGAGCCAGAAGTCGCCAATTTCATTGGTAAAATGGAGTTTCCAAACTCTGTGGTGAGTTCAATGCTAGCCTGGGCCGAGGAAAATGGCGCCTCTGCCGATGAAGCCGCTGCTTGGCTGCTGACCAATCATTCGGAATTGGTGCTTAGCTGGATGTCGCCTGAAGCGAGCGAGAAGATTGGTAGTCTTCTAAAATAAAACATAATAAACCGTTGCCGGCTCTTCGGAGCCGGCAACTTTTTGGGTGGAACGGGTAGATTATGTCGTATGAGAGTTTGTTCAGATTCTTCGGGATGTCAGAAATTTGTGGGTCGAGTTCCGGGGCACTCATTTCACTGTCATCGATCAAACCGAAAGAGAGTAGCCCCTGGGAAATTCCCTTCCCTTCGCTCGATACACTCAACGAAGCCTGCGCTGCGGTACCTCGCACAAGAGATTTTACGGCTGGTCTTGAAGATGGCTTCTTGTACATCCGGCCTGCTTTGCGCTTCGTTCTCGACCCTCTTACCCAGCCCTTGTCTTGGCTTCTTGACGGCGCGCTCGGAACTTTCACCAATATACATTGGTGGATTTTTGTTCCGGCGCTTGTATTGCTGTCCTATTTTCTGACCACGTCAATCAAGATTTCACTTCTCGTACTTGCGTCTTTCCTCTTTCTGCTGTTCGTCGATTACTATGTGTTTGCGATCGAAACGCTATCGATCATATTCGTATGTACCTGCATATCGGTGCTTTTTGGAGTTCCGATTGGAATCATGATGTCGAGATCTGATAGAGTCCAAAACGCGGTAATACCAATACTTGATATGCTTCAAACCCTACCCACTTTTGTGTATTTAATCCCGTTGATTTTTCTGTTCAACATAACGGAACCTAAACTTTACGGCCTAGCTATTATTCTATACGCGATCGTGCCTGTAATTCGTCTGACGAACCTTGGCATCAGGTTGGTCGACAAAGACATCATGGAAGCTGTGACCGCTTTTGGGCTAACGTCACGCCAAAAGCTGCTTAAAGTCCAGATTCCTCTTGCGCTTCCGAATATCATGGCGGGCGTCAACCAGACCATCATGATGAGCCTGGCCATGGTGGTAATTGCGTCGCTTGTCTCGGCTCCTGGACTTGGCACACTGGTTCTGGATGGCATTAACAACTTACGTCTGGGCGTCGGTTTTTTGGCCGGTTTCGGAATTGTACTAATTGCTGTAATGCTCGACCGCGTTTCGAAAGCGGCTCTAGCGAAAATAGACAAATCGCAAAAGAACTAGTCAATGAACAACGTAAAGATCAAGGTCCGCAATCTCTATAAGATCTACGGGCGAGACCCATCGTCGGCTTTGAACATCGCTACCGACGGAATCGACAAAACCGAATTCATGCACCAAACCAATCACGTTCTCGCTCTGAACAATATCAATATGGATATAGTAGAGGGTAATATTACTGTCGTGATGGGTCTATCTGGTTCGGGTAAATCGACACTGATCAGACATCTCAACCGCTTGATTGAACCCACTGCAGGAGAGATTTTTCTCGACGGAAACGAAGTTCTCACGATGAACAAAACTGAACTTCGCTATCTGCGGCGCTATGCAATGTCGATGGTGTTTCAAAAATTTGCTTTGCTTCCGCATCGAACAGTTTTGGGAAATGTGCTCCTAGCGCCCGAGACCCGCGATGAAACGCGAGCGAAATCTGAAGGAGACGCTCTTCGCTGGATCAAACGGGTTGGACTGGAAGGCTTCGAAAAATCGTATCCCACACAATTGTCTGGCGGGATGCAACAGCGTGTCGGTCTCGCCCGTGCATTGACCTCGAACGCCGATGTCATGCTCATGGATGAAGCATTCTCGGCACTTGACCCCCTCATCCGTACGTCGATGCAAGATCTTCTTCTTGAGCTTCAACGAGATCTGCATAAAACAATTGTGTTCATTACACATGACTTAGATGAGGCACTAAAGCTCGCCGATCATCTGGTCGTCCTGAAAGATGGATATATTGTCCAACAGGGGCACCCTCAAGAAATCCTTCTCCATCCAGATGATCGTTATATCGAAGAGTTCATTCAGGACATAAACCGAGCCCGCGTGCTTAGGGTCGGATCTATTATGCAAAAAACTGCAGAAACTTCTGATGCTATCCTAACAGTGGATCAAAACACCACCTTGGAGCAAATTATCAACGAAACAAACGGCGCAACAGAAGGGTTGGTCGCCGTGACTAAAGGCTCAGGCTCCGAATTGAAACACGTTGGAACTGTTGATATTCGAAATGTCTACAGGGCTCTGGTTCGTCCAGAGTTGAAGTATGGGTAGGGCTTAATCTTGAATTTGGAACTGTGATGAGGACGTTCGACCGCAGGAACTTATTGAAGGGCCTGACCGCTACTGCAGCTGTTGGGACGCTTCAAGCAGGGTCGGTTCTAGCAAACAGCACGAGTGGTACAGATCGGAAAACTGGGGGCTCGATCAGAATTCAGCACGAGGTCATGCGGCCTAAAGACCCAAGGCGATGGGATTGGGTCCAGGAATCAAACTTGTGCCGCGGGTGGCTTCAATACCTCGTCGAGGTTGACCGCGAGGGACGATTGACGCCTGGCCTCATTGAATCTTGGATTATAGAATCGTCATTTACCGAATACAGGCTAAGGCTTCGTCCGAATGTGAGATGGAACAATGGTCAGAACATCCACAGCAGCGATTTAGTCTGGCTGTTTAACTATTGGTGTGATGCTGAAGTTGCCGGGAACAACATGGCCATCCGATTGAAGGGCCTTATTGATGAGCAAACTAAAAAACTAAAAGAAGGGAGCGTTTTGGCGGTGTCAGATAACGAGGTGTTCATCAGGCTGGCACGGCCTGACGTGACATTTCTCTATTCCCTCGCTGAATATCCTGCAGCCGTGATCCATCCCAGTACCAATCTTGACGATATTTTAAGCACACCAATAGGAACTGGTGCTTACCTACCGCTGCCGCACGATGATGAAAATGTTTTTGTAATCGAAAAAAACCCGGATCATTTGTATTGGGGTCACCAAACGAATGACATCAGAGGCGGATTTCTTGACAGGATTGAATTCGTGGATCTGGGTCAGGATCCAAAAGATTGGAACGTGGAGCTCTTTCGTAAAAATGTAGACCTTTTGTTCCAAAACAGTGTCGACTACACTGATCTAAGCGGTCTGCGAGACTATCGCACCAGTTCAGTTCAAACCACTTCAACGTTGGTTGCCCGCTTCAACCTGAACATTCAAGGCAGTGCCTATCAGAACGCAGAGTTACGCAAAGCAATTATATATGCGGTGAACAACGATGTCGTTCTTGAAATAGCTCATCGCAGCAGAGGGCTAGTCGGCGAAGATCATCATGTTTGCCCAATTCATCCGGAATACTCAGATATTGGGCCTGCGTATCACGACGCGTCATTTGCAACCCGAATGTCTGCCGAGCTTTCCTTGAACGCGCAAAAGCAAGAGATTTTTGTCCTGGACGACCAGAACACAGCTTTAACGGCGGAGGTCATTGCTGCCCAAATGCGCGATAGTGGAATACCGACCACGGTCCGCCTGGTACCTGTCGCAACTTATCGCGAGTCCTGGGCAAATTTTCCTTTCTCTTTGACTGAATGGAACCATCGACCACTAGGTATTCAAAACATAAGGCTCGCCTATCACTCAGAATCGGCATGGAACGAGACAGGATTACAAAACGAAACGATAGATCGTTTAATTGATCAAATAGTTGGAACTGTAAAATTGTCGGACCAACAATTGTTGATGCGCCAAATTGAAGAAACGCTACGGGATGAGTTCGTAGTCATCCAACCTTACTGGCGTGAAATAACGCGTTCCTATGATCCAAAGATTAGTGGCGCCGATTTGCATCCTTCATTGGAACTGGATGTCCATCGAATGCATCTAGTCTGACGCTTTTCTGGAGGGCGCCAATTAAGAAAGCGTGTGAACATCTTGAACATCGGTCTCAGGCATAAAAAATATTTGCGCTGCATCAATCAAGTTGTTGTCTAGCATCAAGCGCCGATCAATACCGCGTTAACCTTGTTGCGCCATGCAGGGTCTGTCACAAATGCACGCAACAAGAATCGTGGGAGGTGCCGCCATGGCCGGATCAGTGAACAAAGTCATTCTTATCGGCAATCTGGGTGCGGACCCGGAAGTGCGGACATTCCAGAACGGCGGCAAAGTGTGCAACCTGCGGATCGCCACCTCCGAGAACTGGAAAGACCGCAACACCGGCGAACGGCGCGAAAAGACCGAATGGCATTCGGTGGCGATCTTCTCCGAACCACTCGCCCGCGTGGCCGAGCAGTATCTGCGCAAGGGCTCCAAGGTCTATATCGAAGGCCAGCTGGAGACCCGTAAATGGCAGGACCAGAACGGTCAGGACCGCTATACGACCGAGGTTGTCTTGCGGCCCTACACCAGCACGCTGACGATGCTTGACGGACGCGGCGACAATCAGGGCGGCGGTGGCGGCTACGGCGGCGGTCAAGGCGGCTACTCCGGTGGCGGCTCCTACGGTGGCGGCAGCGGTGGCGGCTCTTACGGCGGCGGCGCGCCAGCCGGTGGCGGCGGCGATATGGACGACGAGATCCCCTTCTAAGGCATGCAGACAGCGCCCGAGCTGCAAATCCTGATCCTGAATGCGGTCATCCTCGGGGTGGCCTACCTCGGGATTTATCCGACCTTGCGCGAGAAAACCCTCAACAAGATCATGGTGATTGATCTTGTCCTGACAGGTCTTGCGCTGCTGGTCGCGGGCGGCTGGTTCATGGGAGGCGGCGTTGCCTTTTCCCTCGTGCTCTTCGAGGCAAACTGGGTGATCTTCACCCTCGTCACACTTTTCGTGATGGAAGTGCCGGTGTTCCTATGGTTCGCCAAAAGGCACGGGATTTCACTGCATTTCGACAATGATCAGGACGACTGACATGCCATAGGGTGTTGCCCGACAGCACGGCTGCAGGGGGCGCTCTGCCCGACGCGTGCCGCGTTTACCCCGAGGTTTTTTGGCATATGAGAAGACGGAGCAGACAGCCCCCAGTCTTCTTCTTTCTCACGGGAAATTCCCGCCGGAGGCGCTATGCGCGCAACGCGTCCTGCAGCACGCCCAGAACCGCCTCGCGTGGGACGTCCGAGGTGATAAAGGCATCGCCGATCCCGCGCGCCAGAATGAAGCGCAGCTTGCCGTCCTTGACCTTCTTGTCCTGCCCCATCAGCGCAAGAATCCCTTCCGCGTCAGGCAGATCGCCAGGGATGTCACGAATGTCCACCTTCATCCCCATATCGCGCAGGTGCGCGCGGACGCGACTGGGGTCTTCCTGACTGCAAAGACCAAGGCGTGACGACAACTCAAAGGCCAGCGCACAGCCGATTGCGACGCCTTCACCATGCAAGAGGCGGTCGGAATAGCCCGTCGCCGCCTCAAGCGCGTGACAGAAGGTATGGCCAAGGTTCAGCAAGGCGCGGTCGCCCTGCTCAGTCTCGTCGCGCTGGACGATATCGGCCTTCATGTCGCAGGACCGCTGACCAGCTCGCACGCGGGCTGCCATATCACCCACAGCAAGCGCGGGACCTTCCACCTCAAGCCAGTCGAAGAACGCCGCATCGCCGAGCAACCCGTATTTGACCACCTCGCCATAGCCCGCAAGAAAATCGCGGGTAGTCAGGGTCCCTAGCAGTGCCGTATCGGCCAGCACAAGGCTCGGCTGGTGGAAGGCGCCGATCAGGTTCTTGCCACTTGGTGAATTGATCCCCGTCTTGCCACCTACCGAACTGTCGACCTGTGCCAGAAGCGAGGTGGGTATTTGCACAAAGCGGACCCCACGGCGCAGGATCGCCGCCGCACAGCCAGCCAGATCACCGATCACACCGCCGCCGAAAGCCACCACAACATCGCCGCGTTCGACCTTTTGCGCGAGGAGCCACTCCACTGAACGCTCCAGCTCCGCCCAGCATTTCGTCGCCTCACCCGCAGGCAGGACAAGCGCGTCAGACGTCAGACCGGCGGCAGACAGCGATGTTTGCAGGCATTGCAGATGCAGCTTTGCAACATTCGCATCCGTGAGAATGCAAATATGCTTTCGCCCGCCCATGGCCGCGATCCGCGCGCCGGCTTCTGCCAGCAGACCGGGTCCGATGAGGATGTCATAGGCGCGCCCGGGCAAATTGACGGGGACAGTGACGGTCTTGCGGTGATCTCCAGAATGTCGGGGCGGCTGGCGAGCGTCTTGATCACGCTTTGGGTTGTCTCGGCAATCGTCGCCGCGGGGTCCACCGGCACGCGCAGGCCGGCGAGGCTGTAGACCGGCGTTCTGGCCTCAAAGATTTCAGTCAACGTCGCCTTTGGGTTGGCCGTGCGCAGCAAGGGACGCGTGTCCTTGTGGCGCACACGCTCCCAGAGCGTTTCAAGATCGGCATCAAGCCAGACCGCCCCACCCATCTCGGCAATCGCTTCCCTGTTGGCTTCGGCAAGGAACGCCCCACCACCGGTGGAAACGATGCCCGGCGGGCCAGACAACAGCCTGCGCAGCACCTCGGCCTCGCGTTTGCGAAAGAAGGCCTCGCCATCGCGCTCAAAGATTTCTGCGATTGTGGCGGCTGCGGCCTCTGCGTTGGCCGCATCACTATCAAGAAAGGGAACACCCAGTTCCGCGGCGAGGGCCCGCCCGATCGCCGTCTTGCCCGAGCCCATCATCCCCACAAGCACAACCGTGTGCTTGAGCTGATATCGGCCATCTGCGGACATGCGTTCCCCCTGACATCGGCATGTGATTGCCGTGTGAAAAAATTAATCAACGAAGACCGTGATCTTGCTTCAAAGGGGATATATACTCCCTTCAACAGATGGGGAAGAACCCACTTATGTCGGGCAGGACGTGAAAGAGGCAAACCATGTGGCGCTTGATCAAAGTACTATTCTTTCTGATCGTGATCGGAGCAATCGCGCTGGTGGCCTATGCCTATGTCGGGCCCTTGTTCTTCCCTGCCGATTTCGCAGCCCCCGCCGAAGAGGTCACCCGCCCTGTCACACTGGACACAAACTAGCGGCCTGACTGCCGCGCTTTGGCTGGCAATCACGCCTGCAGCTGCCCAGGAAACACCTTTGGGCGAACCCTTGTCTGCGATTGACTGGCTGTCGCGAAGTGTCGAACTCGCCCCGGTTTTCGGACCGCCCGTGACCGAAACAGCAGTCACACCCGGCATCACGACAACGACACTGGCGCAGCCATCCAAGAATCCTGTCGGCATTCTGCCACCCCGCGTGACCGGCCTGCCCCAGTCGCTTTGGATCAAGAGCAACGAGGAGGATCTGGTCGCCCTGGTCAGGGCAGAGCGCATCGACATGCTACCGGCAATGCAGGATCTTCTGAAGGTGCTGATGATGGCCGAGGCCGATCCCCCGCAGGATGCCGGCACGAATGGCGCGCTGTTTCTGGCCCGCGTGGACAAGCTGCTTGATATGGGCGCGTTGGAGCAGGCCAAATCGCTGATTGAACAGGCCACGCCCGACACACCCGCCTTGTTCCAGCGGTGGTTCGACGTCGCTCTTCTGACCGGGACCGAAGACGCGGCCTGTGACGTGATGCAGGAAACCCCCTCGATCGCCCCGACATATTCAGCGCGCATCTTCTGTCTGGCCCGCAGCGGCGAATGGCCCGTCGCAGCGCTGACATTGAACACGCACCGCGTGTTGGGTGACATCACGCCTGCAGAAGAGGCCTTGCTCTCGCGCTTTCTTGACCCCGAGCTTTACGAAGGCGAGCCTCCGCTCGACCCGCCTGAGCGTGTGACCCCGCTGAACTTCCGGATGCATGAGGCGATTGGCGAGGCATTGGTGACAGCACCCCTGCCCCTCGCCTTTGCTCATGCTGACCTGCGTTTTACCTCACCATGGAAAGCACAGCTTGAGGCCGCCGAGCGCCTTGCCCACCATGGGGCTGTCTCTGAAAACGTGTTGCTGCGGCATTATACGTCGCGGACGCCTGCAGCATCGGGTGGCATCTGGGATCGTGCCGCGGCGATGCAGCGCTTTGACGTCGCCATGCTGGCCGGTGATCCAGATGCTGTCGCTGATACGCTGCCTGCCGCATGGTCCGCCATGCGCGAGGCGCGGGCGGAGATCCAGTTTGCAAAGCTCTATGGTGCGGCGCTGCAAGACCTGCCTTTGCGGCAGGATGCGGCCTCTGTCGCCATTGAAGTGGGTCTGCTGTCACCGTCTTATGAGCGCGTCGCGCTGCTGGTTGAAGAGCGTGGCATTGACTGGGATCCCTTTGCGATCGGCCTTGCCCGCGGGACACCCGCATTGGACGACGCGGACACAGCCAAAGAGAAAGCGATCGCTGCGGCCTTTCTGACGCCAGCCGTTCCCGAGGACATCGCGCGCCTGCTGGAGCAAGGCAAACTCGGCGAGGCACTCCTGCGTGCGCTCCAGCTTTTTGATGCAGGATCTGACGGTGATTTACGGGCGCTCACCGCATCGTTGAGTGCCCTGCGCACCGTTGGGCTTGAGGATGTGGCCCGTCGCGCCGCCCTGCAGCACCTGCTGCTCTATCGCGCGATATGACCGCGCCCGACCAGATGGCACGCTGGGTGCAGGTCTTTCTCGAGGCGCAGGCCGCCGAGATGGACGCCGCCGAGAACACGCTTCTGAGCTACGCGCGTGATCTTGACCGCTTTGCCGAATGGCTCACAGACAAGGGGCTGCACTTTGCCTCTGCTTTGCAGGGTGACGTCGAAAACTATCTGATCTCCTGCGAGGCCGAAGGACTTGCCAAATCGACCCGCGCGCGGCGTCTGTCCGCCATCAAACAGCTCTACCGTTTTGCCTTCGAGGAAGGCTGGCGCGCCGATAACCCCGCCATCCAGATCAAGGGACCGGGCCGCGCACAGCGTCTGCCCAAGACGCTTTCCATTCAAGAGGTCGACCGTCTGCTTGAGGCAGCCCGCAGTTCGCCCAAAGAGACCCTGAGGAATACCTGTCTGATGGAACTGCTCTATGCCACAGGCATGCGCGTGACCGAACTGGTCAGCCTGCCGGTGGCCGCGACACGTGGCGATCCGCGGATGCTGCTGGTCAAGGGTAAGGGTGGCAAGGAACGGCTGGTCCCACTGTCACCCCCCGCGCGGGAAGCACTGACAGCATATCTCGCCCAAAGGGACGCGGATGAAGAGGCAGCTCGCAAAGACGGCAAGCCGCTTTCCAGGTTCCTCTTCCCCTCACGCGGCAAGTCCGGCCACCTGACACGCCACCGCTTTTTCGGGTTGATCAAGGAATTTGCCGTCCGTGGCGGGGTCTCGCCCGCAAAGGTTACGCCGCATACCCTGCGCCACGCCTTTGCGACCCATCTGCTGGAAGGGGGCGCCGACCTGCGGGCGATCCAGACCATGCTGGGTCATGCCGATGTGGCGACCACAGAAATCTATACCCATGTGCTGGATGCGCGCCTCAAGGATCTGGTGATGCAACACCATCCGCTTGCCAAGCCGCGCAAGTCTTGAAGCGACCGCCAAGACCCTCCATATTCGCCCATATTCTTTTTCTGAAAGCCCCCGATGGACCTCGCCTCACTCGACGCTGCATTCTGGATGACCTCCGCAGCGATTGCCGTTCTCCTGATCGCCTCGGCGTTTTTCTCCGGTTCCGAAACAGCACTGACCGCCGCCTCGCGCGGCAAGCTGCGGTCCTCTGCCGACCGCGGCAACAAAGGGGCCGAGCGCGCGCTGAAGGTGACCGAAGATAACGAGCGGCTGATCGGTTCGGTCCTCTTGGGCAATAACGTCGTCAACATCCTTGCGACCTCTTTGGCGACAGCCGTGCTGACCAAGCTTTTCGGCCAGAACGGTGTCGCGGTTGCGACGTTGGTGATGACCGGCCTTGTCCTCATCTTTGCCGAGGTGCTGCCCAAGACGCTAGCCATCACCTACCCCGAGGCTGTGGCGGCACGCGTCGCCCGCCCGATTGCCCTCGTCGTCCTGATCTTTTCGCCCGTGGTGGGGGCTGTGCGCTATTTCGTGCGCGGGGTGCTCTTTGTTTTCGGCGTCCGCACCGACACTGACAGCAACATCCTCGCCGTGCGCGAGGAAATTGCCGGAGCCCTGTCTCTTGGCCACTCCGAAGGTCTGGTGGAGAAAGAAGACAGCGACCGCATCCTCGGCGCGCTCGACCTGAACGAGCGCACCGTAGAAGAAATCATGTTGCACCGCTCCGGGATCGAGATGATCAACGTGGATTCACCGCCGCAGGACATCCTCGCCCAGATCCTGCAAAGCCCCTACACACGCCTGCCGCTCTACAAGGACGAGCCGGAGAACATTGTCGGTATGGTCCATGCCAAGGACCTTCTGCGCGCGATGCACAAACTGCTCGACGGTGACAAGGAAAGCGTGAAAGGGCTGGCGGCCTTTGAGGTGATGAAGGTCGCAATGCCCCCCTACTTTGTGCCCGAGACAACGACGCTTGACGACCAGATGCGCAACTTCCTCAAGCGCAAGACGCATTTTGCGCTGGTGGTGGATGAGTATGGTGCCCTGCAGGGTCTGATCACGCTCGAGGATATTCTCGAAGAGATCGTGGGCGAGATCGCTGACGAATTCGACGACCATGAGGAAGACCAGATCGAGGTGACTGCCGACGGCGCGTATATCGTCGATGGAGCCATGACGATCCGCGACCTCAACCGCGCGCACGACTGGAACCTGCCGGACGACGAGGCCAACACGGTCGCCGGTCTGGTCATCCATGAGGCACAGATGATCCCTGTTGAAGGGCAGGTGTTCTCGTTTCACGGGTTCCGCTTCGAGGTGCTCGCAAAAGAGGAAAACCGGCTGGCGACGCTGAAGATCAGGCAGCTCTAGCGCCCTCGGCCCTACCCGCGTGCCAGAACCTCTGCCACGGTCATCCAGATCGGCAATGTGATCGCGCTGAGCAAGGTGCATTGCGCAATCAGTGTCGCGGCCAGCTTGCGGTCAGCACCAAAGCCCGCCGCCAACACATGCGCGGCAGAGGCCGTCGGAAGCGCCGCGAAAACCACCAGCACCGGTACGATCGGCCCTGAAGCACCGAGGGCGTAGGCACAAATGCTCACCGTGGCGGGCAAGGCCACCAGCTTGGTGCCCACGAGGATTGCCGAGTTCCTGTTGATCTTGCCCAAGGCGCGCCAGTCCAGCGTGGCCCCGATCGAGATCAGCGCGACCGGGATTGCCGCCTGTGCCAGCAGGCTGACCGGAGCAAGGACGGGTGCGGGAATCGTCACTCCGCTAATCCCGACCGCGACCCCGCCAAGGCTGGCAAGCAGAAACGGGTTCAAAGCGACCTTGCGCACAGCCGTCATCAGCGAAAGCCCCTCGACCCGCGAAAGTGCCGTGACCGCAAAGATATTGGCCATCGGAATGGCCAGACCAATGGCGATGGAGTAATAGGCCGCGTCAGCCGACGGCAGCGCCTGCACCACGACAAACCCCAGCGCAAAATGACAGGAGTGTTTGTGTGATTAAGTCTGTTCTGTATTCTGCGATTGCCAGTGTGTTCTTAGCCGCGCCTA
>CAXQAV010000114.1:0-2551 GCA_964221795.1 Luminiphilus sp.
TTTGCGTGCAGTTCCTTGTAGGTGATGTTCTGTGCAGACTCTTCGGGGCTGTCAGGCTCCCAGATGATAGAGGTCTGGTCACCGCGGGTTGCGAGGTGCCGGTCGATACAGTTGGCGGCGACGTTCAGCGTGCCATCCTCGAACCAGCGGATGTCGATGTTGCCGGGGGCAAAGCTGGTGTTCTTGACCTTGGTAAAGGGTTTGATCCAATCGACGCGCTTGCCGTGCTCGGCCCAGAAACCTTCGGGGTCGTTGATCGACGCAGCATACATTTCATCGTATTTTGCCTTGTCCGCATGGGCACCGGCGGCCATTGCGGCTGATGGAGCATAGGTTTTCACAGGATGGTCAGTCATGGCGTCTCCCCCCAATTGACAGTATTTGCGCGCAGCAAAGGCATCGCCCGCTGCGTCCTCCGGCGGCTATCATCACCGTTTTGACGATGAATCCAAGTGAGCGCCTGCGCGGGGTGCGCGATTTGTAAAGAAAATCACCGGATACGGGAAAATTGGCGAAAATTTCTTGACAGAATGCCCGCCGCTATTCGGCCGCATCCAGCAGCGGCAGCCCGCCGATATCCGCCAGCAGCGCCACCACCGCATCAACGCCTTTACCATGCCGCAGGCTGGCAAAGACAAAAGGCAGATCACCGCGCATACGGGTGGCATCCCGTTCCATCACCTCGAGCGAGGCGCCCACATGCGGGGCGAGATCGGTCTTGTTGATCACCAGAATGTCCGAGCGTGTGATGGCAGGGCCACCCTTGCGGGGGATTTCCTCGCCTGCGGCAACGTCGATCACATAGATCGTCACATCGGCAAGTTCGGGGCTGAAGGTGGCCGAGAGGTTGTCGCCGCCACTTTCGATCAGGATCAGGTCAAGGTCGGGATGGCGTTCGCGCAACTCGGCCACTGCCGCAAGGTTGATCGAGGCATCCTCGCGGATCGCGGTATGTGGGCAACCGCCGGTCTCAACACCCATCACGCGGTCGGCAGGTAGGATCTGCATCCGCATGAGCGCCTCTGCGTCTTCCTGCGTGTAGATATCGTTGGTGATCACGGCGAGGCTCAGGCGGTCCTTCAGCACTTTCGCCAGATTGGCGGTCAGCGTGGTCTTGCCAGCGCCCACAGGGCCGCCGATGCCAACGCGCAAGGGTCCGTTTGGTGACATGGGTCTCTCCTATGATCTGAAGATACGCGAGTTTTGGGTTTCGTGCTGCATCGAGGCCGTGTCGACGGCAAAGGTCGCACTGCCGATGTCGTCGAGGGTCGCTGTCTGGGCTGTCTCGGCAATGGCGATGATCGCGGGCGTGATATCGGCCAGAATGCGCTGCCCCACTGTCTGCCCGAGCGGCATCAGGCGCTGCGCCGCCTGCACCAGATTGCCAAGGAAAGCCTGCAGCCAGACCTGCGTAACGGGCAAGAGTGGCATCTCGGCCAATGCCGCAGCGCGACCCACTGCGACCGGATAGGCCATGTCGGGCAGATCAAATCCCCAGACGGCCCGCGTCGTGGCGGCAAAGGCGGCACCCTGCTGCAAGGTCTCCATCCGGCGTTCGCGGCTGGGGGCCAGTGCTGCGGCCAATTCGGCAACAGGGGTGACATCCTCGGCACGATAGGCTTCGCAGAGCAGGATGGCGTCGGTGCGTCCTGCCCCCTGCTCCAGCACCGCCAGCAGCCAGGCCTGCAAATCATCCGCATCGCGCACGTCGCCGCGCGCCACCGCCGCCTCTAGCCCGTGCGACCATGCGAAAGCGCCCACCGGATAGGCAGGCGAGAGCCATTGGGTCAGGGTCAGGAGATCGGCGTCACGCATGGGAATGGCTGTGGTCATGCCCCATCGTGCGGCCGTGGCCGTAGGCGCCACCCTCGGGCGTGAATGGGCCGGTGACGTCTTCCACTGTCGCGCCCAGTTGCTCCAGCATGGCGCGCATCACCTTTTCGCGCTGCACGAAAAGCGCGTCATCCGTGATCGCACAGGGCGCATGGCGGTTGCCGATATGCCAGGCCAGACGCGTCAGATCGCCGGTGACACGCATCAGCGGTTCGTCTGCGGCGACCACCGCAATCTTGCGCCCGTCGCTCAGCACAAAGGCATCGTGATCGGTGACCGACGTGGTCTGCGCCAGATCAACGAGAAACGGCACGCCCTGATCCGTGACCAGCTTCTTACGGCGCAGAAGACGCGCATCGTAAGTCAAGCTGACCGTATCATCGGGCGTGCCGTGGAAATGGATGATCTCATGGGCCACAGTCATGGGCGGCCCCTGTGATCAAGGGCGCTTATGCGTCGTAGGGAAAAACCATACGGACGGCTTCGGCGCGGGTCAGACCCTTGGCGCGCAGCTCTGCATCGCTCATGTCGGCCACGGCGCGCAGCGCCTGTGTGCGGGCGTTGCTTTCCGCGTAGTTCTCGATCCCGCGTGCCAGCGCATAGAAGGGTGCCAGCAGCAGTTCGGTGATCAGTTCGCGGTTTGAAATCAGTGTGTTGTCGGGACGGAGTGCCATTGTCAGCCTCTTGCGTTGATATGTCGTTCCTCCCGACGCAAGAG
>CAXQAV010000115.1:0-3636 GCA_964221795.1 Luminiphilus sp.
TCACCTTCGGCGATCTTTTCCAGATCCTGCGGCAGCATGAAATCCTGTTCCACGCGCAGATAGTCATAGGGGCGGCCGGTTTCCTGATCGACGCCTGAATCCCGCGTGCCGCGGATAAAGGCGTTGAGCTCGGCGCGTTCGATGATGACCGGGATCTGTGAATTCGGATCCGTGATCAGCAGCACGCGCGCGGACGTCGCGCCAACTTCGCGCACCCGGCCGACAAGGCCGCGGTCGTTGACCACTGCCAACCCCTGCCGAACGGACTCATTCCGGCCGAGGTTAACCAGGACGGAACGGGAATAGCGGCGGGAGTGGTCGGCCACGACGAAAGCCATCATCCGCTTGGTTTCCCCGATATCCCGCCCGCTTTCCAGGGCGCGGGTCCAGTTCCACTGCTCAGCGGCGGCAGTCTTGTAGCGAATGGGCAGCATCCGGCGCAGGCGATCGTTCTCGGCGAGCAGTTCGTCCAGCGTTTGCGCCTTGGCGTCCAGGATACGGATACGGTTCTTCAGTTGCGCGTTTTCGTTGGCCAGTTCTTCGTAGGTGCGAAACCGCTCGGTTACTTGCGTGACCGAAGCGCTCGACCGGCTGAACACGTTCAGCAGCGGCGACATGACATCGGCGACCAGCATCCGCGCGTTCGAGCCAAAGCGCGCATCCATGCGGTTCCAGATCAGCATGCCGACGGCAATCAGGATCAGCAGGAAGACAGCAAAGCGCTGCAACCACGCCATCAGCGGGCTGACCGCGACCGATATATTGCGGCGGCGACGGGCCATTTTGGGTGACCAAATCCTAAACAGTGCTTTGGAACTGCGCCCCAAGGGGCTGACATTCCGAAGACACTAAACGAGCATCATGGAAAGAGTGCGGCGCGACCGCCCTAATCCCACCGAATCTAGTAAGCGAATCGGCGCCAAGGGTCAATCAGGCTGGACGATCAATAGGCTGTGTGCAGAACCGCACGCAGAGTCCGCATTTCCTCCAGACAGCGACCTGTCCCCATGACCACACAGGTCAACGGGTCTGGCGCTACCGACACCGGCAAGCCGGTCGAGTGCCGCAGAACGTAATCCAGATTGTTGAGCAGTGCCCCACCGCCGGTGAGCACGATGCCCTTATCGACGATATCGGCGGCCAGCTCAGGGGCGGTATTCTCCAGCGCCTGCTTGGTCGCTTCGACAATGGCGGAAACCGGCTCAAGCAAGGCTTCGGCGATGTTGCGTTCGGAGACGATGATCTCCTTGGGCACGCCATTCATCAGATCGCGGCCCTTGATCTCCATGATCGAGCCGTCGCCGTCTTCAGGGTGACAGGCTGCACCGATGGTTTTCTTAATCCGCTCGGCCGTGGTCTCACCGATCAGCAGGTTCGAGTTGCGGCGGATATAGCCGATGATGGCCTCATCCATTTTGTCCCCGCCCACGCGGGTGGACGAGGCGTAGACGATGCCCCCCAGCGACAGCACCGCAACTTCCGTGGTTCCGCCACCGATATCGACGACCATAGAGCCCTGGTGTTCGGTCACCGGCAAGTGGGCACCAATCGCAGCGGCCATAGGCTCTTCGATCAGAAAGACTTTGCGGGCGCCGGCGTTTTCCGCCGATTCCTGGATCGCGCGTCGTTCCACAGCCGTAGACCCAGAAGGCACACAGATGATGACCTGCGGCGAGGCAAACGAGCGGTGATTGTGCACCTGCCGGATGAAGTACTTGATCATCTCTTCGGCGACTTCAAAGTCGGCGATAACGCCGTCGCGCATGGGTCGGATCGCCTGGATCGAGCCGGGCGTACGCCCCAGCATCCGCTTGGCTTCATTACCAACCGCCAGAACGCGCCGCTTGCCTCTCGCCTGCCCCAGAGCAACCACAGAGGGTTCGTTGAGGACAATGCCTTGTCCGCGAACGTAGACCAGAGTGTTGGCGGTTCCGAGGTCAATGGCCATGTCGGCCGAGAGCAACCACAAGAGGCGTGAGAGCATGCCGTTTTCCGTTGTTGGACGCTAAACGCGCGCGCCCTGACCTTTGCACTTTTGCTAGGGTAAAAACCTTAGCTCAACGAAGGACATAAACCCCGCCATGCTTGAATGCAAGGACAGGTCAGCAGTTATCTCACCGCGCCGCTTGGGCCACAAATTCGCCAAGTTCGCCAAAGCCGGTAAAGACGCGCTCAAAACGCAGGCCCAGCTTGTCGGCCGCAGCCTCCGCCAATCGTGTCATTTCAGCGTTTTCGGTCTGCGCCAGAAAGGTCAGTTTGGTGTAGCTGCCGAAGATGCCTTCGATCATCTCCGGGTTGTCGGCCAGGCCCATGCCTTCCCAGATAAAGGTATCAAAATGCCGGGCGAGAAAGTCCGTTAGGTAAAAGGTTCCCAACTCCGCTTCGGCCATCGCATTGAACCGCTGCTCACCAGCGAAAAAGCTGTAGCAATGCGGTCCCGCCATCCGGCGCAGATCGAGGCGTTCGCAGACCGCATCCAGCAGGCCACCCGTGCCGCAGTCGGCGTAACCGACAAAGATCGGCCGGTCAGGCCGGGCTTTCCGCGCCTGCAGCGCCTTGGCCTCGACCCCGCCAGGGATTTTCTCAGGAAAGTTGTGCCAGATCGCCGGCAGGGCTGTGATCTCCACGGCATCTTCCAAACCGGACGCGGCCAGGACGGCCCGTGTCTCGGCCCCGATCGCGCCGCAGATAATCAGCAAGGGTTTGTCAGGGTGCTTGAAGCCCGCAGCCCCATCGCGGACGTCGATGTCCGGTGCCGAGCGGCGCTTGTTGCCATCCGCCCTCTGGCTACGGCCTTCCCGCCCGCCAGCACGCCGCCGGCGGGGTGAGTCTGAGCCCTCGGGCTTAGGCGTTTGCGCGGGCACCACTCATGTTGTGGCGACGCGCCACAAACTCTTTGGCCGTTTCAACCGCCACCGCTGCATCACGGCAGTAACCGTCTGCACCGATGCTTTCCGCAAAGGCTTCGTTCAGCGGCGCACCGCCGACCAGCACGATGTAGTCATCGCGAATGCCCTTCTCGACCAGCGTTTCGATCACGACCTTCATGTACGGCATGGTCGTGGTCAGCAGCGCGGACATACCCAGGATGTCAGGCTTATGCTCATCGATGGCTTCCAGGTAATTCTCGACCGGATTGTTGATGCCGATGTCCACGACTTCAAAGCCTGCGCCTTCCATCATCATGGAAACCAGGTTCTTGCCAATGTCGTGGATGTCGCCTTTGACCGTGCCGATGACCATAGAGCCGATCCGGGGCGCGCCGGTTTCGGCCAGCAGCGGCTTCAGGATCGCCATGCCCGCCTTCATCGCGTTGGCCGCCATCAGCACTTCCGGCACGTAGAGAATGCCGTCACGGAAATCTTCGCCCACAATGGTCATGCCGGCGACCAGCGACTTGGTCAGGACATCGTAAGGCGTCCAACCCCGGTCCAAGAGGATCCGTGTTGCTTCCTCGATCTCCTCTTTAAGACCATCGTAAAGGTCATCGCCCATTTGCTCGACAAGTTCATCGTCGTTCAAAGCGTTCAAATCGAGATCGTCGTCAGACATTCCAGTCTCCCAATCCGTAAATCGCCCGCGAAGCGCGTGCACATTTGTTCTGCTAAAGGGTCGAGATCGGAAGAGCGTCGTGTA
>CAXQAV010000116.1:0-3213 GCA_964221795.1 Luminiphilus sp.
ATAGGCAGGCGGCGATCCAAGAGCAACAAGTCAGCGGCCCATAGGGACCCGCTGTTAGCGCAAAACGGCGATGTCAGGCGCTATTTGCGGAACTTGTCGAGGCTCACGACCTCGGCCTTGCGCGGGCGGTCGTCATCGCCGTCTTCAGGCTCGACCATGACGTCCATCGGCGCCTCGTCCTCGTCATCCTCGTCATCATCATCGTCCTGGGTTTCGAAACGCAGGCCAAATTCTACGGATGGATCCACAAAAGTCTTGATTGCGTCGTAGGGTATGTAGAGCGGTTCGGGATTGTCGCCGAAATTCAGCGTGATCGCAAAGCCCTCAACCGTAACCTCGAGGTCGGCGAACCAGTGCTGGATGACGATTGTCATCTCACCCGGGTAACGGTCGGAAAGCCAATCAGCGATCTCGACATCGGGGTGCATAGTATCGAAAGTGATGAAGAAATGATGCTGACCGGGCAGGCCGTCGCGTTGCACATCTTCCAGAACAGTCTGAATCAAGCCGCGCATGGCGCGGTGCATCAGGTTGCCATAGTCGATGTTCTTTGCCACGGGCGCCCTCGTTCTCTGTCGCTACCAGCATACGGGATTCGAAAGCAGTGAAAAGGGGGCAGAGTCCTTTGGCCGTCAGAGCAGCGAAACCAGCCCGCTCAATCCGGCGCAGATGGCCAAAACAGGGGCGAGTGGCCAGTTCCGCCATAGGAGCAGTATTGCCGCGACGCCAGCAAGGCCAATGGCGGTCAGATCAATCGTTGCGAACTCCGGGTGAACCGTGCTGATGGGCCCGAATGAGATCTCGTCCACCGCACCGAAAAAGACATGAAGGGCAAACCAGAGCGACAGATTGGCAATGACGCCGACGACCGCAGCTGTGACCGATTGAAGGGCCGCCCGCAGGCGTGGCCAACTGTCCAGCCAATCGATCAGTGGAGCGCCAGCGAAGATCCAGACAAAACAGGGCACGAAGGTGACCCAAAGCGTCACGGCGCCGGCCAGGAGCGCAAGCGCTGTCCCGCCCTGATACGCGCCTGCCAGCATGCCAACGAATTGCGTCACAAGGATCAGTGGCCCCGGGGTGGTTTCTGCCAGACCGAGGGCGTCGATCATCTGATCGGTTGTCAGCCAGCCCAAGGTCACCACGACCTCTTGCGTCATATAGGCAAGCACAGCGTAAGCGCCGCCGAATGTGACGATGGCAAGGGTCGCAAAGAACTGGCCCAGCTCGGTCAGGAAGGGGTTGCCCGTCACCGCCAGCCACGCCAGCGGCGCAAGCCAGAGTGTGATGCCGATCAGCAGGATCCAAAGGCTCTGCCGCCAGCTTTGCGGGGTGGGAGCTTGCATGGCCTGCGCCTTGGGTTGCAGGAGGGCTCCGGCCAGTGCGGCCGCTGCAACGACCAGTGGAAAGGGCACAGAAAAGAGGAAAAGCGCAAGAAAGGCAGCCAATGCGACGATGCCTTGCTGAACGCCGTGCACTGCCCGGCGGACAAGCGTGACCAAGGCCCGGATCACGATCACGATGACCACGGCCTTGACCCCCAGAAACATCGCTTGAACAAGCGGGAGTGTGCCGTAGTGCAGGTAGAGTAGGGCCAGCAGGCCGATCACCAACGCGCCGGGCAGGATAAACAGCCCGCCTCCGATCAGGCCGCCGATGATACCGCGCTGCCGCCAGCCTGCGTAGGTGGCCAACTGCATCGCCTCGGGTCCGGGAAGCAGCATGCAAAAGGAAAGCGCCTTGAGAAAAGCGTCTTCGCTCAACCATTTGCGGGTTTCGACCAACTCGCGATGCATGAGCGCGATCTGTGCGGCGGGACCGCCAAAGGACAAAAGGCCGATGCGCCCGAAAACGCGGGTTAATCCCCCGAGCGAAGGTGGCTGTGGTTCACCGTCAGCCAAGGACGCGACTGATCTCGCGCAGGATTTTGGCCCGCAGGGTTTCGGGGTATTCGCGGTGCATCCGTGCGGTCATCACGAAGCCGTCGCGGGTAATGACCGAGTCGCGGTAGAAATTTGTGATCGCGATGCCCATGGACTCGATCGCGATTCCGTTGATCGTGACGCCGGCGCGTTCGGCTGCGTTGCGCGCCAGCCGCACGTCAGAGCCACCATTGGGCGTTCCGTCGCCTGAAATATCGATGACTCGGCGGTTGCAGTTCGGGACCTGATCAAAGAGTTTGAGCGAAAAGTAGATCGCTTCAGCCGGCGCGGTATCCGAGAGCACAAAAGCCCTCTCAAGCGATCGCGCCTCTGCTGCCAAAGCGGCCACATCGAGCGCAGTGCGGATTGGTGTCCATGGGATAGACAGCTCCTGCTTGTCCTCTCCCGACCACTGCACCACGGCTATCGTGGTACCGGTCGCCACCATCATGTCGCGGATCTCCGGGTCATCAAGGGCATCGGCAAGCCCGTCAACCTGAAGGCTGTATTCAGCCACATCAACGGAATTGGAGACATCAATCGTCAGGACGAGAGCCGTGTCACATGCCAGTGCTGCAACGGGTGCCAGACCTGCCCAAGTTGCCAGAATAAAAGATGAAAACCGCATAGGCTTATCCTGCGCAGAGCCGTCGGTGTTTGCAAGTCACAAGCCACCTGATGCGGCAAAACGAGCGGTCATATCGGAGGTGAAAATGCAGGTTTCTGTTGCCAGGTACCTGCGGACCCCGCCTAAGGTCGCTAAACCTTAGGAGTTAGGTTTCAGTATTCCGCACTGCTTAGGCAGCGAGGGCAACTGGAGCTCTGTTGTCGTTTGCAACTAGCTTATTTGAACCGATAACGGTGGTATCTCACCGGGACAAAGCTAACACCTTTAGACGTTCGTCGATCCTGTTTCGGCCCCATGATCCCCAAACGAGGGATTTTGGTGGAGCCGCCGGGTACCGCCCCCGGGTCCGATCCGCTTATTACGAGCGCGTTTATGTCCATAGTCCCGAAGGACAGGTTTAATGTAAGGCGCGGGCGGGTGCGCTGCAAGGGGCTGAAAAGCGGTGCCAGATCGCGTATGGCTGGCGTATAGCAGCTGCATGGCTCGCGTATGGCTGCTGACTGTACAGATCCTTCAGCGCGCGGAGTAGCCCATGTGCAACCTCTATTCTTTGACCACGACCCAATCGGCCATTGCCGATCTGGTCAACCTCTGGCGCGATGACACGGGAAATCTGCACCCGATGTCTGGTATCTATCCCGACTATCCGGCCCCTGTTGTTAC
>CAXQAV010000117.1:0-2435 GCA_964221795.1 Luminiphilus sp.
GTCGCAGGATGGCCCCTCCGCCGCCGATCTTGTGGCCGAGCTGGATGAGGCGGCGCTGGCGGATATCCTCTTTATGTTTGGCGAGGAACGCGCAAGCCGCCGCATCGCCCGCGCCATCGTCAAGGCCCGCACCGAAGCGCCGATCACCACCACCCTGCAACTCGCAGGGATCATCGAAAGCTGCCTGCCGCGCTCCAAACCCGGCCAGTCGCATCCCGCAACGCGCAGCTTTCAGGGCCTGCGCATCGCGGTGAACGCAGAATACGAAGAGCTGTTCGAGGGTCTCCTGGCGGCAGAGCGCGCGCTGAAACCCGGTGGTCTGCTGGCCGTCGTGACCTTTCACTCGATCGAAGACCGGATGGTCAAATGCTTCTTCCAGCACCGCGCAGGCAAGACCGGCCGCGCCAACCGCTACGCGCCGGAACAGGAAGAAACCCCCTCCCAGTTCACCCTTGTCACCCGCAAGGCCGTGGGCCCCGATGACGAGGAGCTGGCCGAAAACCCGCGCTCGCGTTCGGCCCGCCTGCGGGTGGGGCGCCGCACCGATGCGGCCCCGGTCGAGATTTCGGCCAAAGACATTGGCATGCCTCAGCTAAAGGGCAAACGGTCATGAAAACGCTGCTTTACATCGTGACATCGCTCGCGGTCCTGGGCCTTGCGTTCTGGGCCTATCGCGAAAACTACACCACCCAGCAGGTGCTGAAGGAAACCCGCAGTCTGCAACGCCAGATCGGCGCCCAGCAGGCCCGGCTCAGCGTGTTGCGGGCAGAATGGGCCTATCTGAACCGCCCCCAGCGCCTGCGCGAACTGGCAGAGCTGAACTTCGACCGTCTCAGCCTGCTGCCCCTGCGTCCCGAACAATTTGGCCGCGTGGATGAGGTCGCCTATCCCCGCGACGAGGACGTGATCGAATTCTCCAACGGGGTCGAAGTGTCCTCGCTCAACGCACGGAGAGACCAGCCATGATCCGAACGCCGCTGCGCCCTCTGGCCCGCATTTTGACGGCCCGTGCCAACGGCGAAAATCCGGACGTGATCGAACGCGAAAACCTGCGTCAGCGTCATGCCGAAATGCAGGCCGCCTCGCGCCAGCGCGCCGAAGGGCGCCTGCTGGTTCTGGGTGTTTTCTTTCTGGTGGCCTTTACTGCCATTGCCGTTCGCATGGGCGCGCTTGCAACCTCAGAGGCGGTTGAACCGGTTGCCAGCACCGCAGGCGGCAGCGGCATTGCCATGCAGCGTGCCGATATCGTCGACCGCAAGGGGCGTATTCTTGCGACGAATTTCGAAACCCATTCGCTTTATGCCCAGCCGCCCCAAATGGTCGATCCCGAAGGCGCGGTAGAGCGTCTGGTTGAGATCTTTCCCGATCTGGATCGTGACCGCCTGCTGGAGGATTTCACCGGCAAGCGCAAGTTCGTGTGGATCAAGAAGAAAATCAGCCCCGAGCAGAAACAGGCGGTGCATGACATCGGTGATCCCGGCCTGCTGTTTGGTCCCCGCGAAATGCGTCTCTATCCCAATGGCAGCCTCGCGGCTCATGTCATGGGCGGCGCCGGGTTTGGCAAGGAAGGCGTCACCGCCGCCGAAGTGATCGGCGTTGCGGGCGTGGAAAAGCAATTCGACGACTATCTCCGCGATCCGGCCAATGGGGGCCGTCCGCTGCAGCTCTCGCTGGATCTGACGGTTCAGGCCGCCTCTGAACAGGTGCTTCTGGGGGGCATGACGCTGATGAACGCCAAGGGGGCGACATCGGTTTTGATGGATGTCTACACCGGCGAGGTGATCTCTGTTGTGTCGCTGCCGGATTTCGACCCCAACGACCGGCCGCGCCCGCCCACCTCTGGCTTTGACCCCTCGGTCAGCCCGCTGTTCAACCGCGCGGTGCAGGGGGTGTATGAACTGGGCTCGACCTTCAAGATTTTCACGGCAGCACAAGCGGTTGACCTTGGTCTGGTGAATTCCGAGACCATCATCGACACCTCTGGTCCGATGCGGATCGGTCGCTTTCCCATCGGCGAGTTCAACAACAAGAACTATGGCAAGCTGAGCGTCGCAGACATCATCGTGAACAGCTCCAACCGCGGCACCGGTCGACTGGCGCTGCAAATCGGGGCAGAGCGTCAGCAACAGTTCCTGCGCGCGCTTGGCATGTTCGACCCAACCCCGATCGAGATCGTCGAGGCCTCCGGCGGCCAGCCGCTGAAGCCCAAGAAATGGGGCGAACTCAGCACTGTGACCATCTCCTACGGTCACGGCTTGTCGACCAGCCCGATGCATCGGGCGGCGGGCTATGCCGCCATCGCCAACGGCGGTCGCTACGTCAGCCCGACCATCCTGCGCCAGAGCGGGCCGCAGCTGGGGGATCGGGTGATGTCAGAGGATGCCGCCGCCCAGGCCCGCGCCATGCTGCGCAAGGTCGTGACCAGCGGCACCGCC
>CAXQAV010000118.1:0-17211 GCA_964221795.1 Luminiphilus sp.
ACTACCAGGGCTGCGCGGTGATGAACTACGGCGAGGAAGAGGTGCCCTATACCCGCATCACCGAGCACAAGCATTTCAGCCCCTGGGAAGAGCACGAGGGCTCGGTTCTCTACCGCGAGTTCTCGCGACTCGCCGAGCCGGGCGACATTCCCTATTACCCGATCCGCCAGGTGGCGGAGAAGGCGCTCCTGGCGGATTACGTCAAGCTGGCACAAGAGACCCGCGGCGTCACCTTCGTGGGCCGTCTGGCGACCTACCGCTATCTCGACATGGACGTGACCATCCGCGAGGCGCTGGACGCCGCACGCGCCTTCACCGCGTGTCTGGAGAAGGGTGAAGCGGCGCCTGCGTTCTTCAGCGCGCCGCTGTAGCGCCTGTGCTGCGGGCCACGAAGGCCTGCAGCCGTTCCCGGTCTTTGGTGTCCAAAAGGTCCGTACGGGTCCAGCCCTGCGGTCCTGCGCTGGTGCGGATTTCACAAAGAGCGTCGGTTCCAGTGGCAAAGATCTGCTGCAGTTCGTCCTGTTCGCTCTTGATTTGCCGGGTGATGGCGGCAGCGGTGTCTGCGCCGATGTGCAGGGTGGTGCCGCGGCGGCTGCTTTGTTCCGGGGTGCCGCCAAAATCTGTCTTCAGCAACAGCGGGCGGAGACGGGCATAATTGTCCTGATCTGTCAGGGTCTGGACGAATTCCAGTTCGGCCAGCTTACGGTTGCTGACCCGTTGGTTGCGTCGCCCCGTATCGTGGGGGATCGGCAGATCCAGCAGGCTGCAGAAATCTGCGAGCATGCCCGGCTGGTACAGGTCCTGGGGTTCGAGTGATCGCAGCGTCAGCACTTCTGGCGGGAAATGTGCCTGCAGCATGCGGGCATAGCTCAGGTTGGAATAGAGGGGAAACCCGCGGCTGGCTTCGAACCAAGCAAGAAACTTTTCGATCGAGGGCGCACCATCGGCATAAAACTTGTGCCGGTTGATCTGGAACAGTCCTGCATGGACATATTGTGCGTAGCAGGATTCCACAAAGTCATAGGGGTTGCGGAAATAGGCCACGATCCGGATCTGCCAGTCGGTCCACTGCGTCTGCAGCGTCCTGTAAAGAGCGCGCAGATTGCTGCCGGGAAAGGCATTAGCCCAATGTTCGCAGGAAAGCACGACGCGATTGCACGCCCGGTCCTCGGCTTCTGCGGTGATTTCGGACAGCGCCCGGGACAGCTGCCTGGGTGGTAATTTCGCCAACGGCAAGTGGTTGCGGTAGCCATCCGGGCTACGCCAAGCTTTCGGGTAGCAGACGCCTTGGCACTGATGTTGCGTTTCGGCTGCCGCCATATGCCGCTGAATGGTGGTCGAACCGCATTTGGGCAGGCCGATGTGCAACCAGACCTGACGGGCGGGGGGGGGACTGTGGAGCGCTGGAGCGGAGCGCGGCTCGAAACCCGGTGTCTGCGTCGGTTGTGACTGCGCGGCAGGAAGACGGCTGTCTGCGCAATGTGAGAGATACGTCCGGATGGGGGCGGGAACCTCCGTGGCAAAGAAGGTCTTTGCCCGGCGGTTGAATTCATCCTGTAAGTCGGATCGGATAAAGCTGTTGATCCAGTCTAGAAGCCCGGCTGAGAAGCGGTAGAAAGGCACAGCAAACCTGTCCAGATCTGCGCGCAGGCGAAGCTCCTTGGAGACACGCGAGAGTGCCGTGAATACCTGCAATCGTTCGGGACCGTTGCGGTTGGTCAGGCGGCCTTGACCGGGTGCAACGTAGTGGATCACGCCGACCCTGTCGCTGGCCAGGATGGTTCTTGCATTGAGAAAGCTGCGCCAGTGCAATTCCACGTCGTTATGGACCGCGATCTCCGTGCAGCGGATGTTGTGCTTTTGCAAAAAGCCGGTGCGGTAGATCTTGTTCCAGGGGTAATTGGCCGTCTGGCAGAGGCTGACCGCGGCAGCGGGAGAAACCTTGGACAGTGCGCCGGTATCCGTACCGGCAGCCCGCCACAAGGCCTGGTCTTCGGGCATCTGCCCCCAGCGGCCCTCGGCGGCACAACGGCTGTCGTGGTGCTGGAAGATGCAGAAATCAAACTCCCGGCCATCCAGATCCCGCAGCAGATCCGGGAGTTCGCGCAGGGGCAGATCATCTGCATCGAGGAACAGCACATGTTCCGTGGTTACATGCTGCAAGGCAAGGTTGCGCGCTGCGCCTGCCCCGCGCGGAAGGTCGTGGCGCAGCAGGGTGATCCGTTCCGGCGGCAGGCCGACGGCAGCGGGGAGCGGTTCAAAGGCAATTGCAGGCTCTGAACCGTCGTCGGCGATGATGATGTGGTCGGCAAACTTGAGCCGCCGGATATGCCGCAGCAGGCGGTGCAGGGGACCTTCGTCATTATGCGCCGGGATAATGACGGTTAGCTTCATACGATGAACAGGCGGAGGTCGTTCAGGTTCAGGCGGAAGCTGTGCAAGGGGAGGAACAGGATCAGTTCGCGCCAAGGCGCTTCTGGCGGCAGCTCGGGCTGTTGACTGATCTGCAGTGCGTCCAGATGGCTGGAGGCGTCAGGATGGGTCAGGACGCGCTTGGGAAAGAAGCAATCTTCAAAACCGCCCTCCGGGAGGCCGGAGCGGATGCAGACACGGATTGCTTCGATCGAAGGTGAGGTGCCGCGGCAGGCAATGCCGATGATCCCGGCCTGGGATAGGTCTATATTGCCAAGCCGCATGTGCAGCCCAAACCAGCCGCCTTCGCCGCCGGGGGTGACTTCCAGTTCGAAAAGCCGCCCCGCCGGGGAGCGCCAGTGGCCACTTGGCGCCAGTGCGGGATCGGCGTGCAGGGCGATCCCGGGCTGGATTTCGGTCTGCGCTTGAATTTCCCCTTCACTCTGCCCGTGGCGTAGCAGTTGCAGGGCATAGTTGAAATCTGCGTCAGGCCCGGTGGCTAGGTTGTCAGTCATTTTCGGCGTCCCGGATTAAGTCCAGTTGAAGCCTTGTAGTGCCGGTTCTGCTTTGGTTTGTCCATCAGGAAAAGAACGCGTAAAGCTGGCACGTCCGGGGGCGGGCCCGGCGAAACCAGGGGGAGCCATGCAAAGAGAAACAGGGCTGACGTCAGGCTGTGTCGCGGCTGTGCGATTGCTGGCCGCGCGGCAACCAGAATACGAGGCCGGGGCGGTTCTGCACCAGGCGCTGGCGCAGGCCCAGGGACACGACGACATCCTGGAGGTTGCCACGGCAGCTCTGGATCTGGCAGAGGCGGATTGCGCTCGTGCGGCGCTGGCGCAGCTGCCTCGGTCGGCACCCCGACAGCGTCTGCAGCAGCGGGCAGAGCGTATGTTCTCCCCGGCGCGGATTCCGCGAATGGCGCGGCCCAGAGGGTGGGTGCCCGTGCCCGGGCGCGTGGCCTATGTGCTCTACAGCAGCCTGCCCTGGCTCTCGACCGGCTACGCGGTGCGCTCGCACCGGCTGGCACAGGCGCTGCGCGATGCCGGGGCGGACCTGCATTGCCTGACCCGACCGGGGTTCCCTTGGGATGAGGACCCGGCCGTGTTGTCGGAGGATATGCCGATGGAGGCTCCTCGGCAGGACGAGATCGCTGGCGTCCCCTATCACCGCATAGCAGACCCGCAGTTCGGACGTTGGCAGAACTACCAAGCCTATGTAGGTGGCAGCGCTGATGCCTTGATGGCGCGTTTTCTGGAATTGCGTCCGGGGGTGGTGATGGCAGCCTCGAACCATGCCTGTGCGCTGCCCGCGTTGATTGCAGCCCGGCGGCTGGGTCTGCCAGTGGTTTATGATATGCGCGGCTTCTGGGAGCTGAGCCGCGCCGCCAGGGAACCGGAGTTCCTGGGATCTGCGCAGTATCGTCATGAGCGTTGGCTGGAAACCGAGGTAGCACGGCAGGCCGATCATGTCTTCACTCTGTCATCGCCGATGCGTGAAGCGCTGATGGGGCGCGGCGTGGCGGCGGAGCAGGTCAGCTACCTGCCCAATGGCTGCGATCCCGGTAGTTTTGCTCCGCCCGGCCGCGGCCGCAGGCTGGCCGCTGAGCTGGATCTGCCGGAGGGGGTGCCTATCATCGGCTATGTCGGCAGTTTCCCGGCTTATGAGGGGCTTGAGGATCTGGTGGCGACAGCAGCCGATTTGAAAGCGGCTGGCCACCGGTTCCGGCTGTTGCTTGTGGGAGATGAGAAGGGCACGGGTCTGCGTGGAACCCCGGTGACCCATGCGTTGCGCCGTCTGGCTGCAGAGCTGGGACTGGACGATTGGCTGCTCATGCCGGGGCGGGTACCTTTCGAGGAGGTGCCGGACTGGCTCGACCTCATCGACATCTGCGTGTTTGCGCGGCGACCGCTATTGGTAACCGAAATGGTGGCGCCGCTGAAGCCGGTCGAGGCAATGGCTGCGGGCAAAGCCATCGTGCTGTCCTCGGTTGGCGGCATGCAGGGGCTGGTGCAGGATGGCGACAGCGGACTGGTCTTTGCCAAGGGGGACAAGGCTGACCTAGAGCGTCAGCTGGCCCGTCTGCTGGTGGATCCGGAGTTCCGTCGCCGTCTCGGCCGAACCGCTCAAGAACGAGCCGAGGCGGAATATGCCTGGTCCAGCATCGGGGCGCGGATGTTGGGCCGCTTGGAGACTGTGGCGGCTGCCAATGAGTAAACCCGAAGACTCTCGTTATGAACGGGGATCAGTGGGGGCAGGTCACCAGCTGTCGAGTTATGTTTGTGTGCTGCACAAGAACGGCCTGCGGTAGGAAGTCAGCGCGCCATTGTCTGAATGGCGCGCCAACAGAGAGCCCAAGGGCACGAATGTCAGGTTAGCCCCTGTTATTGCGGCCTGACAGCCAAGGAGACTTTTCGTAGTGGCGCGGTAACACGCCAGGAAGTGCTGTGCTCCAAGGCTTGAACGCGCTCCGCGTACATGTCACGCAGCTGTTCGGTCTCGCTCAGTTTGTGTTTCAGTGCCTTGATTTCCTGCCGCAGAGCTTCGCGTTCTTCGGACGCGCTGCGCACCTCTTCGGTTTTTGCTTGGAGCTCATTGCCTAGAACCGAGATGTCCTTGTAGCGCTCTGCAAGGGTGTTTTCTTGTTCCGCAGCCAGATTCTGCAGCTTCTGGCGTTCTGCCTCGGCAGTGCTAAGTCTGTCCTTGAGCGCCGCGACCTCGGAATTCAAAATGTCTTTTTCTTGGCGCAGGTTGTCGCGCTCTTCAGCAACTACTTGGATCTTCTCCTCTTTTGCTTGGAGCTCATTGCCCAGAACCGAGATGTCCTTGTAGCGTTCTGCGAGGGTGTTTTCCTGTTCGGCAGCCAGTTTCTGCAGCTTCTGGTGTTCTGCTTCGGCAGTGCTGAGTTTGTTCTGGAGCGCCGCGACCTCGGAATTCAAAACGCCTTTTTCTTGGCGTAGGTTGTCGCGCTCTTCAGCAACTACTTGGCCCTCTTTGTCTTTTGTTTGGAGCTTATTGCTCAGAACCGAGATGTCCTTGTAGCGCTCTGCGAGGGTGTTTTCCTGCTCGGCGGCCAATTCCCGCAACTTCTGCAGTTCGTTTTCAGCAGTGTCGACGGTGGCTTCCAGGGCACTGTTTTGTGTGCTTAGAAGATCTCTTTCTTTCTGCAGGGTATCGCGTTCTTCGGAAATGGTCTGCATTTCTGCGGCCTGCGCTTGCAGTTTGCTCTCCAGAGACGCAATCACCGTATCGCGCTCTGCGAGGGAGCCTTCCTGTTCCGCAGCCAGTTTCTGCAGATCTTGTTGTTTCGCTTCTGCAGCGCTTAGCTTCTCTTGGAGTGTAGCGAGTTGTTTGTTTAGAAGTTCTGTTTCCTGCTGATGCTTTGCTTGGAGTTCTTCCAACTCCTGTTCCAGTTTCGTGACCGCTTGGCTGAGGTCGAAAGCCTCAGCCTGCGCAGTTGCAACGAGCGAGGAACGCTCCTTGTATTGTACGGAGAGTTTCTCGGTTTCGGCCTGAGCGGTTGCCAGTTCAGCCGCCTTTTCATCCCTTTGCCGTCGTGCAATAGCAGCTTCGCGCGTCTTGAACGCAAGACGTTCAGCATTTCTGTGTAGCTCACCCAAGCGGGCAAAAATATTCCGGGCGGTCAGGTAGCCGGGAAGCCCCGGTTTGAGACTGGCAAGCCTCTGCAAACGGTCGTTTTGTTCAGGGCCGTGAAAGATGACAGTGGCGCGGCTCTCAAGATCACAGGTGAAGCTGCTTCCGGCGGCAGACAGGTGACGGAAGAGTGAGCCGTGTCCGGCGGTTTCCCCATCGTGCAGTACCACGATGATGCTACGCTCTGACAAATGCGGCAGCCAGTGCGTGTCCAGCGTTTCAATCAGCTTTTGCGTGATGGGCCGATTGATGAGAAGCAGATCCACCTTGTTTTCTGCTGCGAGAAAACTGTCTTTTCCGGGAGCTTCCTGTACGATTTGCGAGAACTCTGCGAAGTTTGTCTCGTTGAAATCGTGTTGTTTGCTCAGATCAGCCGGTTTTGCGTCCGGCTCGGGTGCGGGCTCCACTCCGATGCACAAGCTTTCCATGCCAAGTTTGTCCATCGCCTGACAGAGGGCAAAATGTGGCACGGCATCTGTTACCCCCAGGGTGACGGCAATGCGTGGGCGGGCGGCCTCGGTCAGCCAGAACAGCAGCGGAATATGGCAGAGAGTAGGGGAGTCTTCCAGATAACGCGCCCGCCAGAACAGGGAGCGGCTGGCAAGAGGGGTGAGAATGTCCGCACCGGGCTGCTGAATGCTGTTCGCGTAGGAGTGAGAGGCCGTCAGGCTGTGGGTGTTGTCCTGCTGCAGTTCTGATTGTTCGGCAGTTCTCATCGGGGGACCTGTTCAATGGTTATCTGAAGACGTGTGCTGTTTATGAGGCGCGTGGGCATGGGGCAAGGAAAAAGGCGCGTTTTACGTGTGGTCCAAGTATGGGGCGGTTTGCTTGGCATTCACCCCATGAACGGTTAATTCCAGTCTGGAAGTTGTTTTTATGTTGGATTCGTAATGTCTCTTGCAATTGTTGTCCTTGCGGCCGGACGCGGCACCCGAATGGTCTCGTCAAAACCCAAAGTCTTGCATCCGATTGCGGGGGTGCCGATGGTGTTTCACGCGATGAGGGCCGCTTCCGCCTTGCACCCTGAACGGAGTGTCGTGGTGGCGGGATACGGTGCGGAACAGGTCTCAAAAGCGGTTGAGAACCATGCGCCTAATGCTGAGATTGTTATTCAAAAAGAGCAGCTTGGAACGGCTCACGCTGTGGATCAGGCACGTGACTCATTGGCGGATTTTGAGGGGGATGTCATCGTCCTGTTCGGGGATACGCCGTTTATCAAATCCGATACCCTGCGGGGGATGCTGGACGCGCGTCGGGCCGGGGCAGATGTTGTGGTTCTGGGCTTTGAAGCTGCCGATCCGGGCCGTTATGGGCGTCTGATCCTGAAAGACGGGCGGTTGCAGCGCATCGTGGAAGCCAAGGACGCCTCTCCGCAGGAGTTGGAGATCAATTTGTGCAACTCCGGGGTGATTTGCAGCAGCAGAGAAACCCTGTTCGATCTGATCAGCCGGATTGGCTGCGGCAATGCGGCACAGGAGTATTATCTTACGGATATCGTCGAGAAGGCTAATGACGCCGGGCTTGCCTGTTCCGTGGTGACCTGTGCGGAAGAGGAAACACTCGGGATCAATTCCCGGGTAGAGCTGGCGCGGGCGGAAGCCATTTTCCAGAACCGGGCTCGCGCGGCGGCCATGGCTGAGGGCGTCACGCTTGTGGCTCCGGAGACAGTCTTTTTTGCGCCGGACACCCGGCTGGAGCGGGATGTGCTGGTGGAACCACATGTGGTGTTCGGGCCGGGGGTAGAGGTCGCGGAGGGGGCAGTTGTGCGCGCCTTCTCGCATCTGGAGGGCTGCCAGGTTGGCCGTGCGGCCGTGATTGGGCCCTATGCCCGTCTTCGACCAGGGAGTTGCATTGGCGAGGCCGCCAAGGTCGGCAATTTCGTCGAGACCAAGAACGCAATCCTGGAGGCCGGCGCCAAGGCCAATCACCTGAGCTATTTGGGAGATGCCCATGTCGGGGCGGCGGCCAATATCGGGGCCGGTACCATCACCTGCAATTATGATGGGGTGATGAAACATCGCACCGAAATCGGAACTGGGGCCTTTATTGGCAGCAACAGTGCCTTGGTGGCACCGGTTTCTGTAGGCGCAGAGGCCATTGTGGCGGCAGGTTCCGTGATTACCGATGATGTTCAAGCCTCGGCGCTTGCCCTCGCACGGGCAGAACAGGATAACAGGTCCGGGGCTGCAGAGCGGTTGCGACAACGCCAGCGGGCCCGCAAGAGTGCCGCAAAATAAACGCTGAAAATTTTTCTAGAGGGTTCGAGTATGTGTGGAATCGTAGGGGTCTTGGGGAAACATCAGGCGGCGCCGCTGCTGATCGAGGGGCTGAAGCTGCTGGAGTATCGTGGCTATGACAGTGCGGGCATCGCCACTGTGAACGGTGGTCGCCTGGATCGCCGCCGCGCGGTGGGCAAGCTGGCCAATCTGAACGACCTTCTGGTGCACGAACCGTTGGCAGGTACTGCGGGCATCGGCCACACTCGATGGGCCACCCATGGTGCGCCTTCCTTGCAGAACGCGCACCCCCATGCCCGTGAGCGGGTGGCGGTCGTCCACAACGGCATCATCGAGAATTATCGTGAGCTGCGCGCCTTTTTGGCCGAACACGGGGTGAAGGCAGAAACAGAGACGGACACCGAAACCCTTGCGATGCTGTGTGATTATTACCTGCATCAGGGACTTGAGCCGGTGGCCGCCGCCCGCAAGACCATCTCCGAGCTGGAGGGGGCTTATGCGCTGTGCTTCTTGTTCGAGGGAGAAGAGGATCTGATTGTTGCCGCGCGGCAGGGCAGCCCGCTGGCCATCGGTTGGGGCAAGGGAGAGATGTTCGTCGGGTCGGATGCGTTGGCCTTGGCGCCAATGACCTCGCTGGTCACCTATCTTGAGGAAGGTGACTTGGCCATTGTAACCCGCTCGGGTTGCACAATCGAAAATGCGGAAGGAGCGGCGGTGGAGCGCCCTCGCAGTGAGATTGCGCAGTCGGTGGCCGCTGTCGGCAAGGATGGTCATCGTCATTTCATGTCCAAGGAGATCGCCGAGCAGCCCGCGGTTCTGGGGGCTGCCATCAGATATTATCTCGACGGTGGTGAGGGCCAACGGGCGCTCGAGCAGATAGATTTCAGCCGCTTCGACCGAGTGGTGATGGTGGCTTGCGGCACTGCATCCCTAGCTTGTCTGACGGCCAAATACTGGTTCGAACAGATTGCCCGGTTACCGGTCGAGGTCGATATCGCTTCCGAGTTCCGCTACCGTGAGCCGCCGGTTTCGGAGCGCACCTTGGCGGTGTTCGTGTCGCAATCCGGGGAGACCGCCGACACATTGGCGGCGCTGCGCTACTGCGCGGGCAAGGCGGGCATGATCTTGTCGGTCGTCAATGTGCCCGAAAGTTCGATTGCGCGGGAAAGCGGCTTGGCGTTGCAGATCCATGCAGGGCCGGAAATCGGCGTTGCCTCGACCAAGGCCTTCACCTGCCAGCTGGCGGTGCTGGCGGCACTGGCGCTGGAGGCGGCGCGCCAGACCGGGGCGCAGCCGGAGGGGACGTTGCAGAATTACAAAGCGCAGCTGCGCCACATGCCGAGCCAGGTGGCCGAAGCCCTGGGCTGCGAGGCGGAGGTGCGCGCGGTGGCGGCGCAGCTGGCGCGGTTCAGCGATGCGCTGTTCCTGGGCCGCGGTGCGCTGTATCCGCTGGCGCTGGAAGGCGCGCTGAAGTTGAAGGAGATCAGCTATATCCACGCCGAGGGCTATGCCAGCGGCGAGCTGAAACACGGCCCCATCGCGCTGATCGACGAGGATATGCCGGTGGTGGTACTGGCACCGCATGACGAGTTGTTTGGCAAAACTGTGTCGAACATGCAGGAGGTTATGGCGCGCGGCGGCAAGATCGTGATGGTGAGCGACGCCCGCGGGTTGGAAGCGGCAGGCGAGGGTATCTGGCAGCCGGTCCGCATGGCGCCGGTGCCGGGGCCGTTTGCTGCCATCGCCTATGCGGTACCGCTGCAGCTTCTCGCCTATCACACCGCGGTCGAGAAGGGCACCGACGTCGACCAGCCTCGCAACCTGGCGAAATCGGTGACGGTGGAGTAGAGAGAGATTACCAAGGGGGAGAGGAATTATGGTAAAATTCTTCCCCTTGTCCGTCGTAGAGCGATCCGGCGGCGAATTGTTTAATTAAATATGATATTTGGCACTTTGTTGTCATGTTTGGCTTAATGTCAAAGTGCGCTAAGCGTCCGACCATTTTAGACGGGCGAATAATTTTTTCAATCCTTTGATAAAGTGGACGCACGCCATAGTCATCGAACAGCACAGTGACCGGCTCAGTGCAGCGCAACAGTATCATGGCCATGCATGCGTTTCGAAGTCTTCCATCGATCAGAATCGTGTCAGGGTGCCGGAAAAAAGATTCCTCCCACACATCGAGAGGATATCGAAAGAATAAACGCCAGCTTTCTGTATTCAGGGGCCGTCCCCACGGTCCCGTGGGTCCGATATCGGTGTGATAGACGATCACCGGTGATGCTGGCTTAGACGCATCGATTTCCTGTTGTAGATCCAGAGCCCACTTCCGGTCGGTCTCAACACTCATGGTAAATTTACCTGGCTGGCTCGCAGCAATCCGCGTTGTGCCACCAGATCCGTATTCAAGAATTACCCTTGCTTCTTTGTATATCTCCGTAAGATAGCGGGTTTCATTTTCAGGCATGAAAGGTTTGTTTGAATTTCCAGTCTCCATTTATTAACCTTCACGTGAGTAGTTAGAGTTTTTTAGTTGCTTTTGATGTGTAATTCGCCATTTTATCCAAAGCTGCGTGATAGCTATGAATATTACCTAGATAGCTTTTTATTGACCCTTCGGGAAGTGTAATGTGGTCCATTGGGCTGCCATGCTCTGTTATTGCCCAGATCGGTCTGTTCGCCCCCAGATAGTCGCTTAGCTTTGAGGGGAGGTAGGGGTTTAAGGGCTTTACACCAGTCGTTTTGGCATCATTGACGAGAAGGTAGTCAAAGTATGTGCAAGCAGACAGAAATTTAAGGTAAGGTAGGTAACTCTTTGCAAAGATGACCTCTTCAAGCCCTGTTCCTTTAATTCTTTCACTTGTCTCTTGTGGGTTCGAGGTGAAGATGTGGAGAGAAAATTTCTCATGTACGTTAGGTATTTTTCTCATTGACTCTATTACATCTTCGAGCCCTCTACTTTTGTAGAAGTTGCCAAAGTAGGCGATGTTGCATTTTTGCGTATCTAGCAACACTTTCGCATCTTCAATTTCGTAAATAGCCCCTTTAAGTGTGGGGTGTTTTGATACTATTGATTTTTTTTCTAACTCGTCACGGGGAATGGGGATCCATTCTTGGTCAAGCATGTACTTCATTTGGTTTTCGTTCGTAAATATGAGGCTGTCTGCCAAGGCGTATGCAGAGTATTCAGCCCAGGTAAATAGGGAGTCAGAATTTAGGGTGCTACCACCTTTTTTGGATATCTCTCTTTTTATCCCTATTTCCGATAGCCATTTCTCAGATATTTTCCCGGGGCGATCGTTGCCAAAGATGTCCAGAAGCAGGGGATCGGAAAACTCAGCGGTCCAAAATATATTGGGGTGCTTGGCTTTTATTGCAGCTGCCGCAAAATGCGAAGCTGGCCACATTGCTCTAGAGTAAATTTTTTTGTATTTGCGACCTTGGTGGGCGTGCGTAAACTCTTTTACGACATTTTCTGTAAATTCGCGAACGCACGCTTCCCCTGAGAAGGAAACGCTGGATAGATCAATTTCTTTGTGTCGACCAATAAACGGAGCGCTTACGTACTGGATGCTGTCATCTCTCGAGCGGACACTTTGAAGATTCGCCGAGACAACATCTGTTGGTTCGCCTCTCTCGGCTATTCTCTTTCCCGCAACTACACCTGCCGTGTCACTCCATGGTGCGAAGCAAAAGGATATAAAAAAAGTATCAGACAGCTTCGAGTTCAAATACCGAAGTATATCTTTTTCCATATCCAGATTTTGGTCTTTTATGAATTGAACGGCCTTGCTGTATTCTTCCCTCCTGTCTTTTAGGTAGTTTACTGCAAACATAAGAGCCGAGTTTATCTTTTGCCTTACCGTTGTGGATGCGCGCGCGCCTTCTATAGCTTCAAGCTTTTTTATGACTGCAATTCTGTCTTTAATGTTGAATTGGAAGGAGGCTTGAGTTCTCGATATGGAGCCAGATCTTACCACTCGAAAGTAGACGGCTTGCGCAGAAGAATCACACTTCCTCAGTTTGGGGCTGTATTTTTGAAGTATATTGGTCCAAAATACAACATCTTCGCCGTTTTTGAGGTCGGTGTCGAATTTTATGGTCTCTGCCATGTACGCTGGAAATATTTTGATGCATGTCATAGTAAGGGCTGTACCTGCAGCAGATGCTTGTGACAGGGTGACTTCCCTATTTGCATTGAAAACTTCCATTAATTTTTTGTGCGCATAGCTTTCTTGTACTTGCCCTTCAACGACATCAGCAAGGTCAGAAAAGACAATACTTTCTCCGTCGGTTTGTTCGAAGGCAGCTTTCAAAAAATTCGGAGATATGTAGTCATCATCGTCAATAAACGTGATATGGTTGTAAGCCACGTTTTCAATGCCGACGTTGCGTGCGCGGCCTGCGTTGGCGGGATGGCTTTCTAGAACTCGAATGTTTATTTTTGGATGAGAATTTCGGAACCGCGAGACAACACTATCAGTGTTGTCGGTGGGGCCATTTTTCACAATTATTACTTCAAATAGATCTGTCGAGATTGTTTGTTGAGATATGGACGCTAGGCAATTTCCGATCCTGCCCCCGCCTTTGTAAGTGGGGATAATTATAGATATTCCTGGTTTTCGAAGAGCTTCATTTAGTCTTTTTTGCTGCGCCGTTGTGTTCTTTACTTCCGATATTTTTTTTAGAATGGACACTGCGGATTCATTTCGTCCTGACTTGCCCAGATGTTCGGCTGCAAAAAGAAGTCCATCGACGGTTTCGTTTTTCATCTTGTTTTTGCTCTTTGGCTAGCAACTAAAATTCGTTATGTTCTAAATTCCTGCAACGCTCTGCGCTACATTGGCGACAACCCGTTTCAGTGTGGCTTCATCCATGCTCTCGCCCATTACCCGGATCAGCGGTTCTGTGCCGGACTTGCGGATCAGCAGGCGGCCGCTGCCGTTAAGTTCGGTCTCACCGCGGCGAATGGCTTCCTGCACCTCCGCTTGCGCCAGTGGGTCTTGTCCGGGCGTGTAGCGGATGTTCTGCAGCAGCTGCGGTACTGGGGTGAACTGGCGGGTGAGGCGGCTGGCCTTCTCGCCGCTTTCCTTCAACAGCGCCAGCACTTGCAGCCCGGCCAGGAGCCCGTCGCCGGTCGTTGTATTGTCGGTGATCACGATGTGACCGGATTGCTCGCCGCCCATGTTGAAGCCTCCGCGGCGCATTTCCTCTACCACGTAGCGGTCGCCCACGGCGGTGCGGCGCAGGGTGACGCCTTGCTCGGCCAGGTAGTTTTCCAGGCCAAGGTTCGACATCACCGTGGCCACCAGAGTGTTGTGGTTAAGACGGCCCTGACGGGCCCAGCTGGAGGCCAGCAGGGCCATGATCTGGTCCCCGTCTACCACGGTGCCGGTTTCGTCGAGCATGATGATGCGGTCGGCGTCTCCGTCCAGGCAGATGGCGAGGTCGGCACCGGTTTCCAGCACTGTGCGGGCTGCGAGGGCGGGGCTGGTGGAGCCGCAGCCTTCGTTGATGTTGTAGCCATTCGGAGTGACGCCAATCGGGATGACTTCGGCGCCGAGTTCCCAGAGCACTTCCGGGGCGGCCTTGTAGGCGGCCCCGTTGGCGCAGTCGATCACGATCTTCAGCCCGTCGAGCCGGGTGCCGCCGGAGAGTGTTGTCTTGGCATATTCCACGTAGCGCGCGGCGGAATCATTCAGTCGGGTGACCTGACCGATATGGTCGGCTTCCGTGCCGTCGGTTTGCGCCTCCAGAATGGCTTCGATTTCCTTCTCGGCGCTATCCGACAGTTTGAACCCGTCGGGACCGAAGAACTTGATGCCATTGTCGTGGTGCGGATTGTGGCTGGCTGAGATCATTACCCCGAGGTCGGCACGCATCGAGCGGGTCAGTAGTCCCACGGCGGGAGTCGGCAGAGGCCCCAGAGCAAAGACATCCATGCCTGCTGCGGTGAAGCCGGCCGTCAGGGCATTTTCCAGCATGTAGCAGGAGCGCCGGGTATCCTTGCCGATCACCACACGGCGGGTCTGTGAGGTGGCGTTGAAATACTGGCCGACCGCGGCGGCGAGCCGAACCATGAAGGGGGCGGTCATTGCCCCTGTGTTGGCGCGGCCACGAATGCCCTCGGTCCCGACATACTGCGTTGTCATCCCAAGTGTTCCTTTGTACCTGCTCACCTGTAGTCCGGCATCGGGCCGGCAATGTCGGCCCTCTACTAGCGGCAGACCTATTGCTCCGCAATCCGCTTGGGCTGTTTCGCGCAAGGTGGGCGCAGACATATGCTAACTTGCAACTCAATTTTGAGTTGATAATAGACGCACGAGTCGACCGTGTTTCAGTGAGGGGCAGAAGTTGAAAATTCTCATGGTATTTGGCACCCGACCGGAAGCCATCAAGATGGCGCCGGTCGTGAAAAAGCTGCAGTCCACTGAAGGGCTTGAGGTGGATGTGTGCGTGACCGCGCAGCACCGGGAAATGCTGGACCAGGTCCTGCAGCTTTTTGACATCACGCCGCGGTTTGACCTGAACGTGATGAAACCAGGGCAGGATCTGACCGACATCACGTCTCGGATCATCCTGGCGTTGCGGGATGTTCTGAAAGAAAATCAATACGATCGGCTGTTGGTCCATGGCGATACGACGACCACGATGGCGGCGGCGATGGCGGCTTTTTATGCGCAGGTGAGTGTGGGCCATGTCGAAGCCGGGCTACGTACTGGCAACATCTATGCGCCTTGGCCGGAAGAGATGAATCGCATGCTGGTGGGCCGGATGGCTGATCTGCATTTTGCGCCAACCGAAACCGCGCGTCAGAGCCTTCTAGCTGAGAACGTGGCGGACGAGAACATCATTGTTACCGGAAATACGGTGATTGATGCGCTGCAGCAGGTGGTGGCCCAGTTTGATCAAGATCCGGCGCTGAATCAGCAGATGCAGGCGCGGTTTCCCTTCTTGGAGGACGGCAAGCGGATGATCCTGGTGACGGGGCATCGGCGGGAAAACTTTGGACAAGGCTTCGAGAATATTTGCGAGGCGCTGCGCGGCATCAGCGAAGAGAGTGATGTGCAGATCGTCTACCCGGTGCATCTGAATCCCAACGTGCAGGAGCCGGTGAAGCGGATTCTGGGCGATGCCTCGGCGGTGCATCTGATCGAGCCGCAGGATTACCTGCCCTTCGTCTGGCTGATGCAGCGGGCCCACTTCCTGATCACTGATTCAGGTGGTGTGCAGGAGGAGGCTCCGAGCCTCGGCAAGCCGGTGCTGGTGATGCGCGACACTACCGAACGTCCGGAGGCGGTCGAGGCCGGCACTGTGCGCCTTGTCGGAACCAACCCGGAGAAGATCCGCAGTGAAGCGCTGCGGCTGTTGAATGATGCGCAAGCCTATGAGGAGATGGCGCGCGCATTGAATCCTTATGGTGACGGCAAGGCCTCCGAACGGATCGCCGCCGCCCTGACCCGCGACTGACTGAAATTCCAGAAAAACGCATAACGAGGACAGTATGTTTGATCGTATTTCTATGATTGGCTTGGGCTACATCGGCCTGCCGACCGCGGCCCTGTTCGCCGCCCATGGTGTTGAAGTCATCGGGGTGGATGTCTCCCCCAAGGTGGTGGAAACGATCAACGCGGGCAAGATTCACATTGTCGAGCCAGAGCTGGACGGGATCGTGCATAAGGCGGTTACCGACGGCAAACTCCGCGCCACCCTTGAGGCCGAACCGGCCGAGGCCTTTGTCATTGCGGTGCCGACCCCTTTCAAGGAAGGCTATGAGCCTGATTTGAGCTATATCCAGTCGGCGGCCAACATGATTGCACCGGTGCTGAAGGCGGGTGATCTGGTGGTGCTGGAAAGCACCTCGCCGATTGGCGCCACCGAGCAGATGGCGGCTTGGCTGGCCGAGGCGCGCCGGGATCTGACCTTCCCGCAGGACGCCGGTAATGACGCCGACGTACAGGTGGCCCATTGCCCTGAACGGGTGCTGCCGGGCCATGTGGTGCGCGAGCTGGTGGAGAATGATCGCATCATCGGCGGCATGACTGAACGCGCCAGCGAAATGGCGATTGCCATGTACAAGAAGGTGGTGCAGGGCGATTGCATCGTCACCGACGCGAAGACTGCCGAGATGTGCAAGCTGACCGAGAACAGCTCGCGCGATGTGCAGATCGCCTTTGCCAACGAGCTGTCGGTGATCTGCGACAAGTTCGGCATTGATGTCTGGGAGCTGATTTCGCTGGCCAACCGCCATCCTCGCGTCAATATCCTGCAGCCGGGCGCCGGTGTTGGTGGCCATTGCATCGCTGTAGACCCATGGTTCATCGTTGCATCGGCCCCGGAAGAGGCAAAGCTGATCCGGGCTGCGCGCGATGGCAATGACGGCAAACCGAAATGGGTTCTGCAGAAAGTGCGCGATGCGGTGATGGATGTCCTGGCGGCGGAGCCGTCCCGGTCGATGGAAGACATCAAGGTGGCTTGTCTGGGGCTGGCGTTCAAGCCGGATATCGATGATTTGCGGGAAAGTCCCGCGCTGGGGATCACCGCGGAGCTGGGCAAGCTGGGCTGCCAAGTGCTGGCGGTGGAGCCGCATATCGATGCGCTGCCAAGCAACCTGGGAGAAGGTTCGATTGAGCTTTCGGATCTGGATGAGGCCCTGACGGCGGCGGATATTGCCTGCGTCCTGGTCAAACACTCGGCCTTTGCAGGCCTCAAAGACAAGCTGCCGGAAAACTTGAAGCTGATTGACGTGGTCGGATTAGCGTAAACGGTATGGCTTTGCTGCGGCCATACTGGCCGCAGCAGTGCATGTGGTGGTTGCGCGCATACTTCTGAGCTGCGAACCTGAGGCTCAATACAGGTTCAAGCAATCATTGGGGCAGCTCATGATTCATCCCATCCTTCTCTGCGGCGG
>CAXQAV010000119.1:0-2291 GCA_964221795.1 Luminiphilus sp.
CGAAAGATCAGCGCCTGCAGGATGATCATCAGGACCCCTGCCGAGAGGCCGATCAACAGCGCACGGGACAGGAGCGCATCGACCTCTTGGCGGTCCCCCTCGCCTGCCGCCTGACTGGTCAAGCCGGTTGTGCCCATCCTCAAGAAACCGAAGATCCAGTAGACCCCTGAAAGGATCACCGCACCGATGCCGACGGCCCCGATTGGCGCTGCCTCACCCAACTGGCCGACAACACCGGTATCAACCACACCAAGGATCGGGACGGTCGCGTTGGACAGGACAATCGGCAGGGCAATGCCCAGAACCCGCCGGGGGGTGACGGGATTGGTCTCAGCCATCGCGTTGGGGCATCAGGAAGTGGCCTGTGGCCTGAATAAAGGGGCGGTCGCGGTTGTCCTGCCAGGCGGCAACGCTCACCGAGGCGTAGCGGCGGCCGAACCGGTTGACGCGCGCCCGCGCATAGGCATCTCGCGGCAGGCCCGAGCGCAGGTAGTCCACGCTGAAGTCGATGGTCTTGGGCAGCTGGATGCGCGGGGAGTCTTCGTTGAACTTGCCCGCTTCCATATCTTCCCAGATCATCGCCCAGCTGAGTTCGATGATCGCCGTGACCTCCAGAAAGGCCGAGGTCACGCCGCCATGCAGCGCTGGCAGCATCGGGTTGCCAATCAACTTGTCATCATAGGGCATGATCGCCGTCAGCTCGTCCCCGCGACGGTCGATCTGGATGCCGAGAAACTGGATGTAGGGCACGCCCGACACAAGCCGTTGCAGGGCCGCGTCGCGGCGCTGTTTGACAACCTGAACGGGTTCGGGACGGCGGTTCATGCTTTCGGCCTTTCAATGGTAAAGGCCCCTGTTGCTGTCGCCACCGGACGGGACGCATCTCCGTCCACTGCTGTGGCACGGACAAAGGCCACCGATCGGGTGACGTGATAGCACTCTGCGGTCGCGGTGATCGTATCACCCGGCTTTGCTGGGCGCATATAGTCGATCCGCAAATCGAGCGTCGCTGTTGCGATGGCTGCCGCCGGATGGGCCATGACAGCAGCGCCGGCGCAGGTGTCCATGAGCGCCGAAACCGCCCCGCCGTGAATCACGCCTGTATCAGGGTCACCGATCAACCGCGTGTCATAGGCCATGGTGATCACCGCTCTGCCGTCGGAAATCTCGCTGAGCTTCATGCCAAGCTCTTTGGCATGCGGGATGGCTTCAATGAACTGCCGAGCGATTTTCTCGCGGCGGATTGCTTGCGTTTCGTCCATCTGCTGTCCTCTTCCGTCGTCTCTAGCGGTTACCCAGTTTGACAGACGATATCCAGCCAAACCGTTCGTTCATATACCGTTGTGCCCGCCGAAGACCGACGATACGATAATCCTCAGGGAGAAGAAGATGTCAGAAATACGCCTGTCATTTAAGGAAATGTGCGCCAAATTCGATGTGACGCCGCGCACGCTCCGCTATTACGAATACATCGAATTGCTGGCCCCCGAAAAAGAGGGACGCTCCCGCTTTTACGGTCCCCGGGAACTGGCACGCATGACGCTGATTTTGCGTGGCCGCCGCTTCGGATTTTCGCTCGAAGATATCCGCCAGTGGCTCCTGATCTACGAACACGAAGGCACCCAGGCCCAAATGCGCGAATGGGTGGCTCTGGCAGACCGTCAGTTGATTGAACTGGCCGAGCAGAAAAAGCAGCTGGAAGACACGATCGCCGAATTGCAGAACCTGCGTGACGAAACCGCCAAGACACTTGGCTAGACAGCAGCCCGGGGCAACCTCGGCTTTCAAGAAACTGTGAGATCAACGGGGCGCAGCCCACCTCCCGATGCCGGGAGGCACGCTATTAGCGTGCAGAGTGAATCATCATATCTCCCGATATTTCCCATTCTAAAACGATTTTGTCCGCGTTTTGCCGATGTCAGCACGTTCAAAAATTTCGCTGAACTCCGCCAATTCTTTGCTGACCTTTCGTCAGCTTCCTTGTGACGCCACGTTACGTTTACGTGAACGTCAACTTTGATTGTAAGATGCCTACATCCCTCGCAAGTGCATGGGTCAGAACACCACGCACATAGGAATGAAGTGATGACGACCGATACGCTGAACATTCGCGAGATGTGTGACGCCTTTGATGTGACGCCACGCACACTTCGCTTTTACGAAGCCAAGGAACTGCTGTTCCCGATCCGCGATGGGCAAAAGCGCCTTTTCACTAAACGCGACCGCGCGCGCCTCAAGCTGATCCTGCGCGGCAAGCGCTTTGGCTTCAGCCTCGAGGAAATCCGCCAGCT
>CAXQAV010000120.1:0-9390 GCA_964221795.1 Luminiphilus sp.
CAACCACTTCAACAAGCAACGTAGCCTTTCAAGTCGGAACATCTTCAAGCTGAACCGCTCCGCCGCTCTTGCCGAGTAGCGCGAACTCGGCGCGACATAAGGGACAGTGTGACTGTCCTAGTGGAGACTGGTTCGCATTAGTCTGACAGCACCTAGTACAGGGCTCCATGCAACAATGGGCACCTGAAAAGTAGTCACTTTTGGCGATTGGTGCATGCTCCGCGACGAAAGGCAGGTTTCGGCCCAAACCTGACTTTCGTCGCTACCTCGCAATGCTGCGGCGCGGCACTTGAAAGCCGCCATTGGCAGTGAGAACCTGATCCCGTTGCTGGTCCACGGGCAGATGGCTCATCCGATTAATCTAAATCCGTGAGAGTCTCCAAGATGGGGTAATCTCTGACGAAGTGCGGTAATAATGTGTGTCCACTCCACAGAACATGCCATCGCGTTCGACAAGGACTGTGCGCCATCCTTGGGCGGCTGCGCCAAGGATGTCCGTGTGTAACGTGTCGCCGCACATGGCGATCCGATCCCGTCGCATGCCATTCAAGGTATCCCCGATCATCTGGAAGACTTCGGGATAGGGTTTTCCAAAGAAGCTGATTTGCGAAAGTCCTTGATCCGCTAGCATGTGACCGTAGTGTCCTGGTTCACGCGAGAAGCCATGGTCGCGAGGCGCCGCGATATCGGCATTTGCGATCACAACGGGCCGCGGATTGGCCAAAAGGCTCTCAGTCAGGATGCACTGACGCTCGGCACTCCAGGTTTCGGTCGACAGAAAGAGAATGCCCTCGGCCTTGTCGTAACCCGCCGGGTCGTCGTCGAGGCGCAGCTTCGCCGTCGAGATGTCTGACAAGTCATCGCTTGGGGCGGCAATGCACCCCCAGAGCATGTCGTCCAGTTCCTGAAGAGCCGCATCGCGACTAGTGATGATTTCATGTGGTTCCACCCGCATGCCCAGTCTGTGGAACTTTTCTGTCGCGCGGTCGTGATTGTAGCTGGCCGCATTTGACAGGATCCGGATTGCATGCCCGGCATCACGCAGTTGGTCGAGTCTTTCCGCTGCTCCTGGTATCGGAGTGTCGCCAACATTCAGCACTCCGAAAGCGTCAAAAACAAAAGCGTCCACTTCACCCGCTACATCCAGAAGCGAATTCGCCGGCTTCGTTTCGGCGCCAAAGTCGGCAACCGGAAGGCGGTGACGAACCGACTGATACCTTTCAAAGATGCTGTTGACGTCATCCATGCGTCCGGCGGTGCCCATTTAGTGTGTGTCACGCGTCTGGGGTATTGCTTAGGGCATGGTAACGAGAGCGATAGGAAATAAAAGTAAAAACAACAAACCAACAAATATTGTAGGTAGAAGCCCGGTTCTTGCCATCATTTTTGTTGTTTTGTCGCTTTTGTGGGATATAGATTCGTCAAAACGACTGGGAATCGATGGCTTCAAAGAAGATCAGACGGCGGGACCTGATCCAGCAGGTCGTACAAGAGCGGGGCGGCGTCAGCGTCGGTTCGCTGGCCGAGATGCTGGGCGTTTCCACTCAGACGATTCGCCGGGATATCGACAAACTCTGCGATGGAAAGACTCTGCGCCGCTCGCATGGCCGGATCGAGCTTTCTCCTGAACTTCTCAACACGCCTTTCGATCAGCGTGCTGTTACGAACCGCGCGGGCAAGCAATCCATCGCGGATCTAGTGGCCGGAATGATACCCAATGGATCAACGATCTTCCTGTCGATCGGCTCGACGCTGCTGGAGGTCGCCAAGGCGCTGGTTCAGCGTCAGGATTTGACCGTGATCACCAACAACCTTGGTGCCGCGATGGCGCTGAGCGAGGAGGTGTCGAACCGAATCATCCTGCCGGGTGGCGAGTTGCGCCTGCCGGATCGCGATTTCATCGGTGAGGGGTCGGTCGATTTCTTTGGCCGTTTCCGTACCGAATTCGCGATCTTCGGCGTCGCCGGCGTTGCCGAGGATGGCGGGTTACTGGATTTCCACCCCGCCGAGGTGCGGGCGCGCCAGCAGATGCAACGCAATGCCAAGACGTCGATTCTGGTTCTGGATCACAGCAAGTTCGGCCGAATCGCGCCCGCGCTTGGCGGCAATCTGACAGAGCCCGATCGCGTGGTCGTTGATCACCCGCCAGCTTCGCCCTTTCTGGAATTGCTCGAACCGCTAGGTGACAGGCTGGATTACTCCGAGGTCTCGCAGTGACATCAGATTCGCCCTTCGTTCATGTGGACAACGTCGCCAAGAGGTGGAACGGGCAGCTCGGAGTCGAGAATATTTCGCTTGCGATTCCGCGTGGAGCCTTTGTCGCATTGCTTGGCCCTTCGGGTTGCGGAAAATCAACCACCCTGCGGCTTTTGTCCGGGCTCGAATTGCCGGACGAGGGACAGATCATCATTGACGGTCGCGACGTGACCAAGGCGGCCCCGTCGGAGCGCAACCTGTCAATGGTTTTCCAGTCCTATGCGCTGTTCCCACACCTCAGCGTGGCCGAGAACGTGGTCTTCGGGCTTAAGGTCCGAAAGGTGGGCGCAGCGGATCGGAGCGCAAAGCTGAAGCGCGCCTTGGAGATCACAGGCCTGCTCGGTTACGAAGATCGCAAGCCGGGAGAACTTTCGGGCGGTCAGAGACAGCGTGTGGCGCTGGCCCGAGCGATCGTCGCAAACCAGCCGCTTTGTCTGATGGACGAACCGCTGTCCAATCTCGACGCCAAGCTTCGTGCATCAGTTCGAAAAGACATAAAAAAGCTGCAGATAGATCTGGGGATCACGGTCGTCTACGTCACACACGACCAGACCGAAGCCATGAGCATGGCCGATATGGTTGTCCTGATGAAGGACGGCCATATCCAGCAGACCGGAACACCGGAAGAATTGTATTACAAACCCGCAAACACCTTCGTCGCCGAGTTCGTTGGCGCGCCGCCAATGGCGTTGATCGAAGGCTCCGCACTGCCAGGCTACGGGGAAGCTGCCCGGATCGGTCTGCGCGCCGAAAATGTGAAAGTGGCCGAGGCCGGAACCGGACGGATGACCTGCAAGGTGTCGGAATGCGAGTTTCTGGGCTCAGAGACCTTTATCGGACTGTCGCATCCGGGCGCGTCCGGACTGACAGTTAGCTTGCCGGGCCTTCGGAACATTCCGGCAGGCGAGGAGATGGAGATCACGTTCTCCGACAACGACCTGCACTTTTTCGACTCCGCGGGCCAACGGCTCGCGCAACAAGCCGAATGACCGGCGATACGTCTGAAGCAAATCCAGGGAGGATACCAATGAACGCATTCAGAAAACTCGGACTGGCCGCAGTGTCAGCCACGGCCCTCGCCGCCCCCGCGGCAGCGGAGACCGAACTGACCATGTACTATCCCATCGCTGTCGGTGGCGCGCTGACCGAAGTGGTCGACGGCATCGTCGCCGACTTCGAGGCGGCGAACCCCGACATCAAGGTCAACGCGATCTACTCGGGCAACTACGACGATACCCGCGTTCGTGCGCTCTCGGCTCTTGCCTCGGGTGAGCCCGCGCAATTGGCCGTCATGTTCTCGATCGACGCCTATGACCTTATTGAACAGGACTACATCATCGCCTTTGATGACATCGACGGCGTGAATCCGGAATGGCTGGAAAGCTTCTATCCGGCATTGATGGCCAACGGCCAAATCGAAGGCAAGACATGGGGCATCCCGTTCCAGCGCTCGACCATTGTTGCCTACTACAACAAGGACATGTTCCGCGCTGCCGGACTTGATCCCGAAGCGCCTCCTACGACCTGGGACGAGATGATATCGATGGGCAAGGCGCTGACCAAGGATGGCACCTATGGCCTGATGATCCCATCGACGGGCTACCCGTATTGGATGTTCCAGGCATTGGCGATACAGAATGGCAAGGAGGTCATGTCCAACGACGGCCTGACCACTTATTTCGACGACCCTGATGTGGTCGCGACGCTCGAATTCTGGAAGTCTTTGAGCCAAGAGCACGGGATCATGCCGACCGGAACCGTTGAGTGGGGTACGCTGCGCCAGGCCTTCCTTGAGGGGCAGACAGCGATGATGTGGCATTCCACGGGCAATCTGACCGCCGTCAAGAACAATGCCACCTTCGACTTTGGTGTCGCCGAATTGCCCGCGAATGTACGCAAGGGTTCGCCAACCGGTGGCGGTAATTTCTATATCTTCAAGGATACCACCCCAGAAGAGCAAGCTGCCGCCCTCATGCTGATTGAATTCATGACCGCTCCAGAACAGGCAGCGGCATGGTCGATTGGAACCGGTTACATGGGCGTATCGCCAGCCGCCTATGAGACCGAGGCGCTGCAGTCCTACACTGCAGAATTCCCGCCCGCATTGGTCGCGCGCAACCAGCTTGAAAACGCCGTTGCGGAGTTTTCGACCTTTGAGACCGCCCGCGTGCGCGAAGGTCTGAACAATGCAATCCAGGCAGCTCTGACCGGTGCGGCATCTCCGGCAGATGCGCTTGCCGAAGCACAGGCCGCTGCAGTGCGGCTACTGCGCGATTACCAGTAACAAGAATCAAGGTGCCCGGCCGGTGGCCGGGCACCTCTGTCGCAGCAGGGAAAATCGATGTCTGAACACGTCGCCAATGAACGCCGCAGGCAGGCCATCTATGGGTGGATTCTGCTTTCACCGGCGGCGATCCTGCTGACAACCTTCGCCTTCTATCCTTCGCTCGCAACGCTCTGGTCCTCGCTTTTTAGCCGCGAGACGCGCCGTCGCCCCAGCGAATTCGTCGGCGGTGAGAACTACACCGACCTTTTCGCCGATCCGACTTTCTGGAAGGTCGTGACCAACAACCTGATCTACGCGGGCGCAACCATCCCCATATCTATTGCCATCGCATTGGCCATGGCACTTTGGGCCAACTCCAAGATTCCGGCACGCGGCTTCGTCCGCATCGCTTATTTCACCCCGACCGTCCTGCCGATGATCGCCGCTGCCAATCTCTGGCTCTTCTTCTACACGCCGGGATTGGGCGTGCTGGACCAGATCGGGGGTCTCTTCGGCCTGCCCAGCGTCAACTGGCTGGGTCAACCTGAAACCGCACTTTGGGCGGTCATCATCGTGACGATCTGGAAAGAAGCCGGGTTTTTCATGATCTTCTATCTTGCGGCGCTACAGACCATTCCCGAAGACCTGAAGGAGGCCGCCGATATCGAAGGTGCCAGTCGCTGGACGTATACCCGCCGTATCGTGTTGCCGCTTCTAATGCCGACGACGCTTTTCATCATGGTCAATGCGCTGATCAACTCGGTCAAGCTGATCGACCACCTGTTCATCCTGACCAAGGGCGGGCCGAACGACGCCTCGAAGCTGATCCTCTACTACATCTGGGAAATGGCTTTTGCCTTCTTCGATGCACCCCACGCGGCAGCCATGACCATCCTCGTGCTTGTAGTGCTCGGCGTGGTCGCGGGCATCAAGTTCACCATTCTCGACAAGCGGACCCATTACCAATGAAAGGCTTGTCCCGTCATATCGAGGCATTTGGCGCCCTCTTCCTTGCGGTTATCTGGGTTTCGCCGCTGGTCTTCGCCTTCTGGGCGGCCTTCCATACAACCTCGGACGCAGTGAACTTCAACATTACGTCGCCCTGGACGCTGGACAACTTCCGAACCGCCTGGGACGGCGCGCCGTGGTTTCGCTACTTCCTCAACACTTTCATTCTGGTGACGGTCATCCTGATCGGCCAGTTTTTCGTGACCACGCTTGCGGGCTTTGCCTTCGCGCAAGTCCAATTTCCGGGCCGGGATTTCGTGTTCATCCTGGTTCTGATGCAGCTTTTCATCCTTCCCGAAGTGCTGATCGTCGAGAACTACGCGATGGTCTCACGGCTAAGACTTTTCGACACGATCCTGGGCGTCGGTATGCCCTATATGGCTTCGGCCTTTGGCATCTTCCTGATGCGACAGGCGTTCAAGGGTGTGCCGATCGAACTGCACGAGGCCGCCAGGGTAGAAGGTTGTGGTTGGTTCGGGATCCTCTGGCGGGTTTATGTCCCTCTTGCCCGTCCCACCTACCTCGCCTACGCGCTGGTTTCGGTCTCGACACACTGGAACAATTTCCTTTGGCCGCTCATCGTGACCAACTCGCCTGATACACGGCCTCTGACGGTTGGCCTTTCGATCTTCGGTGCTCCGGAAAACGGCGTTGATATCAGCGTGATATCGGCAGCCACGATGATGTCGGTGGCCCCGCTTTTGCTCGCCTTCCTGATCTTCCAGCGACAGTTCGTGCAGGCGTTCCTTCGCGCCGGGATCAAGTAGGCCGATGGCGCGGCTTTTGCAGCTCAGCGATCTGCACATCGTGAAGGAGGGCGAACGCGCTTCGGGTGTGCTGGACACGCGCAGAATTCTGAGTGCCGCGATTGAGCAACTGCTGGAAATGGGGGCGGCACTGGATCCGCTTGATGCGGTGCTGGTCTCGGGCGACATCAGCGATGACGGCAGCCCGGACAGCTATGCCTTTGCCAAAGCCGAACTTGAACTCCTTGGACTGCCTCTCTACGTCGTCCCGGGCAACCACGATGCGCGCGAACCATTTCGAAATGCCTTCGCAGAATTGGCTGAAGTCTCAACCTCAGGCCTGATCGACTGGGCCACGCCGATCAATGGTACGCTGGTCGTCGGTCTCGACACGCTGGTCGAAGGTGAAGGCGGAGGCCGCTTGCGTGAAGACAGCCTCGACCTGCTAAAAAACGCGTTGAACACATGGGGTGGCGGGCCGGTTGTCGTCATGCTGCATCACCCACCGATAAGTACCGGAATCCATTTCATGGACGCAATCGGCCTCGAGAACACACGATCGCTCGAAGCCGCGCTTGACGGTGTGGATCACGACATCATTCTGATCGCCGGGCACGTACACGGGGTCCATCACGGCCGGCTTGGTCACCACCGGGTCGCAACCGCTCCGTCACTATGCAGCGGTTTTGCGCTGGATCGTCGGACAGATGCCGCGGCCGGGTTTCTGAACGGGCCAACTGGCTTTGCGGTCATTGACACGGCTCCCGGTGGCGTTTGGAGCGCGGTGCCTCTAGACCGTTTCGATGGGCCATATCCATTCTAGGACGCCAAAAGATGGAAACCTCTCCGATCATGGTCGTCCTGAACCTCGCCGCGGCGGCAGCTCTTTTGATCTGGGCAGTCCGCCTCGTGCGCACCGGATTCGAACGCGCTTGCGGCGGCCGACTCAGGCAATGGCTCAAGCGCTCGACAGGCAACCGTCTCGCTGCCGCATCTACTGGCGCAGTGGCGGCCATACTTCTGCAAAGCTCCACAGCGGTTGCCATGTTGCTCGCGGGCTTCATGTCGGCGGGTGCCATCACTGGCACCGCCGGGTTGGCGATCATGCTTGGCGCAGATTTGGGTTCGGCGATAGTTGTCCAGGTCCTCACATCGCCGATCTCGTCAGTGACGCCGCTGTTGCTGCTTATCGGAGTATTGTTTTTCTTGCGAAGTTCTCGCCGAACTCTCAGGCAGGTGGGTCGTATTCTCATTGGCCTCGCACTTATCTTCCTGTCTCTCGACCTTATCCGCGACGCAAGCGCCCCGTTGGTGCAAAGCGAGACGGCAAAGTCGGCAATGGCCTATCTCTCGGGAGACATGGTTACGGCTTTCTTGCTCGCCGCTCTGTTCGCTTGGCTGGTCCATTCCAGCGTCGCGGCGGTGCTGCTTTTCGCGACGCTGGCGGCAGAATCCGTCCTACCGCTGCAAGCTGCTTTTGCCATGGTACTAGGTTCAAACCTGGGAGGGGCTTTCATCGCCTTATTTCTGACCATGCGCTCGGGCTTTGATGTCCGGCGGGTCATCATCGGCAATCTACTACTTCGAGGCGGCGGTGCTGTTATTGCTCTCGGCACGCTCTACTGGCTCGATGCCGGCGTTCTTGTACCTGGCACGACCGCGTTGCAACAGACTCTCAATGTGCATCTCGTCTTCAACGGGGCATTGCTCTTGGTGGGCCTCGCTCTTTTGAAACCTTCAATGCAACTGGCGGCGTTCTTCCTTCCGCGAAACGACCATTCCAATGGCGAGGATCCTCGCTCAGCTCTTGACCCCACTGTAAGGAACCATCCCGCTCGCGCATTTGCTTGCGCACAACGGGAACTCGTCGACATGGGCAACCGCATCGAGATCATGCTGCGGGACACTATGCCGTTGTTCGACCGCTTCGACGAAACTGCCGCTGAGAAAGTGCGTTCGGAGCAACGTATCGTATCAAGGATATCACACGACCTAAGGGTTTACTTGTCGGGCGTTCGTAGCAGCGACCCGCATGAAGATACTGGTACCCGGGCTTTTGATCTCGCAGGCGTCGCAACAAACCTCGAGTCTGGCGCAGATGTGATCGCTCGAAAAGTGGTCAGCCTCGCGCGTCAAAAACATGTGGAGAAGACGAACTTTTCAGACGATGGGTGGCTCGAGTTATCGGACTTCCACGACAAGGTACTCAGAAATGTTCAACACGGGATCGCCGTGTTGATGTCCAACGACACCGGCGCGGCGCGCGAACTAGTCGAACAAAAGGAAATGATCCGTGAAATTGAACAAAAACTTGAGCGCACGCACCTGACACGATTGCGCCAAGGCCTCACAGAGTCGATTGAAACCAGTGCGATCCACATAGACCTGTTGCGGTCACTTAAGATGCTCAATACGGCGTTCGCGATGATCGCCTATCCACTCCTCAAGGAGCAGGGCGAACTTCTCGAAAGCCGCCTTGCAGGTAACTGAGAACAAATGGCGATATCTGCATAGTCGGGCCTGAGCGGGACCTGCGCCAGTGCGAAACGCGACCTGATGTTCCAGCATTTTGAAAGGCTGCTTCACACCAGATTCCGGATCAGTGTCGCGACCGCAGCGAACGACCGCTTGCCGCCCTTTTGTGACGGACAAATTGTGCTCCTACGGCGCTGCCCTCAAGGAAATAGGCGCTGCTGACCGGAAGGCGACGGGCCGTTGGCTCAACAATCGCGCGGAGAATTCGCACCTGCCATTCCGACGAAGGGAGCGGGCCATGCTCCGCTTCCGGCGCATGCGGAGTCTTCAAAAGTTCGCCGCCGTCCATGCCTCTGTCTCAAACGATTTCAATTTGTAGCTTCACCTCTACTCCCGTGCCCACTTCAAGCTGAACCGCGCCACCGCTCTTGCCGAGTGGCGCGAACTCGGCGCGACATAAGAGACAGCATCACTGTCCCTGCGGAGACTGGTTAGAATTGGTCTGACAGCACCCTTGACGGCTTCGTCGACTTGTTGGCTAAAGTCGCTTTCTGAACTAATTGGCAGTTCAACTTAGGGCCAAGGGACTGCAAAAGGTAGCGCTCAGACGTTTGTTGCTGACGCAATATGCGAACAGCA
>CAXQAV010000121.1:0-2431 GCA_964221795.1 Luminiphilus sp.
GCCTTCCACATCGCCTTTTGTGTGATGCCGGCATGGAGCGGGTAGATCGGCTCAAAAGCGGGAATATCCGCGGCCTCTTCCACCGGCAGGATATGGTCCGGATGGACCATCTGGGCCAGATCGTCAAAAACCTCGACCTTGCCTGATACCAGACGCCGGCTCCCCGTGGGCAGAAGCCGTTGGAGGTACTCGGGGAGGGCATGGAAGAACACCAGTTGAAAACTGGTCTGGGCGTCTTCGACAAAGACGCGATACGGCCTGCCGCGACTGCGTGGCGGCTGATGGACACCGACAGTGACCTCCACCGTGGCGGTCGCGGGTGGCACCACCTCGGTAATGCTATTGCGGCGGGCGCGGTCAATCCCGCTCGCAGGGAGCGTAAAGAGCAGGTCGCGCGGCGTCGCGATGCCGGCCCCGTCCAGCACCTGCGCGGTCTTCGGGCCGATCCCGTTCAGCTTGGTGATGGCCCCGAAAAGCGGAAACAGGATTTCCGGGCGGCCGCTCATGCGTCGCCGATCAATGCCAGCCAGGCATCTTCGTCAATTGTCATCACGCCCAGATCAGCGGCCTTTTTCGCCTTTGACCCTGCGCCCGGCCCTGCGACAAGAATGTCTGTCTTGGCGCTCACCGACCCTGACACCTTGGCCCCCAAGGCCTCGGCCCGTGCCTTTGCCTCGGCACGGGTCATGCGTTCGAGCGTGCCCGTGAAGACAACGGTTTTGCCTGCAACCGGACTGCCCGTCGCGGCTTTGACCGCATCGGCAATCGTCAGCTCGGCGACCAGCGCATCAATGGATGCGCGCTCGGCCTCTTGCTGGAATGTCGTCACGACAGAGGCCGCGAGCACAGAACCCACACCGTCAATGCCCAGAAGGTCATCCCAAACCTCGCCCTGCCCGATTTCTGCGGTCGTCATCGCCTCTTCAAAGGCGGCCCATGACCCGTAGTGATTGGCGAGCAGTGCTGCAGCGGCCTCGCCCACATGGCGGATGCCAAGGGCAAAGATCACGCGGGACAACGCAATGTTGCGGCGTTCGTCAATGGCGTCAAAGAGCTTGTTTGCGCTCTTTTCGCCCCAACCCTCGCGGTTCTTGAGCTGCTGCATGCCGGTGCCGTAGCGCGCGCGCAGCTTGAATATATCGGCAGGCGTTGCGATCCAGCCGTCCTGATAGAACTGCTCGACCTGCTTGGCGCCGAGCCCCTCAATGTCAAAGGCAGCGCGCGAGACGAAATGCTTCAGTTTCTCCACCGCCTGCGCAGGACAGATCAGACCACCCGTGCAGCGCCGCACGGCATCGCCTTCTTCGCGGATCGCCTCCGATCCGCATTCGGGACAGTGATCGGGGAAAACGTAAGCCACCGCATCCGCAGGACGCCGTTTCAGATCGACATCGGCAATCTTGGGGATCACGTCCCCCGCCCGATAGACCTGCACCCAGTCGCCCACTCGCACATCATACCCGCCGCGGATGGGATTGCCGTTGCCGTCCTTGCCCGCGATGTAATCCTCGTTGTGGAGCGTCGCGTTCGAGACCACGACGCCGCCAACCGTGACGGGGCGCAGGCGTGCCACAGGTGAGAGCGCGCCAGTCCGGCCAACCTGGATGTCGATTGCCTCGAGCACCGTCCAGGCAAGTTCGGCGGGAAATTTGTGGGCAATCGCCCAACGCGGGGTCGTTGACCGGAATCCCAGACGCGACTGCAGGCCGAGGTCGTCGACCTTGTATACAACACCGTCGATATCATAGCCAAGCGTCGCGCGCTGCGCCTCGATCTTGCGGTAATGCGCGATGGCAGCCTCGGGGCCGTCGCAAGTCACGGTCAAGGGGTTCGTCACAAATCCAAGCGCGACAAGCCGCGCAATTGCACCCGACTGTGTGCCGGCAAGCGGTTCTGAGACTTCTCCCCAAGCATAGGCGAAGAAACGGAGCGGCCTTGCGCGTGTGATTTCCGCATCCAGCTGCCGCAAAGACCCCGCCGCCGCATTGCGCGGGTTTGCAAATGTCTTGCCGCCCGCTGCGGCCTGCCGTTCGTTCAGCGCGGCAAAATCGGCGTGGCTCATGTAAACCTCGCCGCGCACCTCCAGCACATCGGGCGCGCCTGTGATCTCGGACGGGATATCTGCAATGGTACGGGCATTCGCGGTGACGTTCTCGCCCTTGGCCCCATCACCCCGCGTGGTGGCCTGAACCAGCTTGCCCCGCTCATAGCGCAGCGACAGTGACAGCCCGTCGATTTTGGGCTCTGCCGTATAGGTCAGAGATGCATCATCACCGAGGCCAAGGTAGCGTCGGATACGGCTGTCGAATTCCTGCACATCCGCATCGTCAAAAGCATTCCCGAGCGACAGCATCCGCACCGCGTGCCGGACCTTGCCAAAGCCCTCCTGCAAGGGTCCGCCGACTTGGTCCGAGGGGCTGTCGGTCCGCTT
>CAXQAV010000122.1:0-3323 GCA_964221795.1 Luminiphilus sp.
AATTCCGTGTGCCCACCAGCCCATGCTGCCAGCGGAGTCGCCAGCAGTGCGGCGGTGGCCGCGACTTTGGTGAGGTGTTTCAGCATATCTCTCTCCCTGTTGTTACGCTGTTAGTTGATGCCCGGAGTTGGGCTGATGCAAGCGCTGAACCCGACCTCCGGGCCGCAGCCCAGAAAACCGGCCAGGTATGGCACTGTCATGGAAATGGCGGGGACGTAGGTGATCAGGAAGATCACCAGAACCTCGACCGCGAGGAAAGGCAGGATGGCGCGCGCGATGGTTTCCACCTTTTCGCCCGACACCGTACTTGCCACGAAGAGCACAAGCCCCATCGGCGGCGTTGCTAACCCCACGGTCAGGTTCACCGACATGATGATGGCGAAATGCACCGGATGCACGCCCAGATCGACAAAGATCGGTCCGAGGATTGGCCCAAGAATGATGATTGCCGGACCCGCATCAAGGAACATGCCCACGACAAACAGCAGGATGTTGATGAGGAACAACAACATCAGCGGGTTCTCGGACAGCGACAGGATGTAGTCCGACAGGATCTGTGGCGCGTAGGACAGCGAAACGACTGTCTTGAATGCCACCGCTGCACCGACCAGCAGCAGCACCGCCGAAGTCGCGAGAGCTGAGCGGGTCAGCACTTGCCCGAGGTCCTTCATCTTCATCGAGCGCAGCACAAAGAAGCTGACGATCAATGCATAGAAGACGGCGACAGCCGAGGCTTCGGTCGGGGTGAAGACCCCGACAAGGATACCGCCCAGAATGATGATCGGTGTCTGCAGCGGGGCGACAGCCTTTTTGCAGACCATGCGGAAGTCATGGCTGACGCGGGCACGGTAGCTCATCAGCAGGAAGTGCGAAATCACGAGCAGGACCGCAAACACGATCCAGAGGTTCAACCGGTGGACGGTGTCACCTGCCTCGTTCTCGAACGACAGGCCCACCAGACCGGACAGGCCCGTGTAGATCGCAAGCAGGATACCACCGAGGTTAATCCGCAGCAGGACCAGACTGACCCAGTATTCGAGAGGCGAGATTTCTTGGCCTTTGGTCACGATCCGCTCGGCCTTGGGCAGGTCGTAGCGGTCGGCCATCAGCCGCACCATGATCATCAGCCCGACACCGACAAGGATACCCGGCACGATCCCGGCGAGGAACAGCGCGGCAACGCTTTCACCCATCACATAGGCGTAGATAATCATGATGCCCGAGGGCGGGATAATCGGCCCGATGACCGATGAGGCCGCTGTGATCGCTGCCGCGAATTTGCGGGTATAGCCGTTCTTCTCCATCGCGGGGATCAGGGTGGAGCCGAGGGCCGAGGTATCCGCGACCGCCGACCCCGAAAGACCCGCAAAGAGGATGGATGAGAGGATGTTCACATGCGCAAGCCCACCGCGCAGGTGCCCCATGAAGGCCTGGCTGAACTCGACAAGGCGCATGGTGATCCCGCCGCGGTTCATGATCTCGCCCGCCAGCATGAAGAACGGCAGCGCCATCAGAGGAAAGCTGTCCATCCCGTTGTAAAGGTTGCGATAAAGGCCGGCGACCACGTTGCGTGTGTCGCCTTCGTACATGATCAGTGCGATGGGCGAGGCCAGCAGCGCAAAGACCACCGGCAGGCCGATCATGATCAGGACAAGGAAAAGCGGAAGGAACCACAAAAGCATCAGTCAGCCCCCCCGACTTCTTCGGTTTGCAGATTGGCCAGACGGTCGCCGTGGCCCAGAAGCTTAATCACCTGACGGATGAGCAGCTCGATATTCACAAGGATCAACAGGTTCACCCCGACCCAGAGCGAGGCGTATTGATAGTTGTTCTGGAAGCGGTTGCCGCATTTTCCGATCTCGATCCCGAAGGGCCAGCGCAGCGAGGACGAGCATCCGCGCCCCGAAATCGTATCGACGTGGTTATTCAGGCCACGCTCCCATGCAATGACCAGCACCCAGAGCGCGATGATCAAGAGCACCAGCGTGAGGATCGCCGAGGCCATGCGGGGCAGGGCGCGTTCCACCATGTCGATCGAGACAAAGCCGCCCATCCGGTAAGCCAGCGGTGCCATGAGCCCCGTCATCCAGAGCATGCCGAAGCGGGCGCCTTCTTCTGTCCAGTTGGGTGCGTCGTTCAGCACGTAGCGGAAAAAGACCTGTCCGAGGATCAGGGAAACCATAATCGCAAGGGCCGCAATCGCGATGGCCTTGCCGATGGCAAGGACAACGGTATTGAACCGTTCTAGCGGCCATAAAAGGCCAAACAGGACCGACATGGCGGCTCCTCCCCTGTTTATGCGGGCTTGCGCCCTTTTTGTTGTCGGGGGCTTTGCCCCCAGATTTATTGGAGGGCTTGGCCCTCAGCTTGCGGGGTTTCCCCCTTGTGCCTTGCGGCACCTCCCCCAGAGGCGTTGTTCCAAGCTTTTGATCAGCTTGGGTGAAACTCTCCGTATTTCCCCCCATGAAACACAAGCGGGTCTCCCATCCGGTGGTGTGCCTTGGTCACCAGACCGACGATGATGACATGGTCACCGGCGTCGTGTGTGGCGTGCAGATTACATTCGAATGTGGCCAGCGCCCTGTCGATCAGCGGCATGCCGCAATGGGACAGGTGCGTAGGCACGTCCTTGATCGCGGTTTTCGATTTCGCAACCGCCGCGCAGATGTCGCGCTGGTCCTTGCCAAGGACGTTGATTGCAAAACGGCGCGATCCGGCGAAATGCTCGAACCGGCGCGAGGATTTGGCGGGCGACCACAGCACCAGCGGCGGGTCGAGTGACACGCTGGCAAAGCTGTTGGCGACAATGGCCATCGGCCCTTCGGGGCTGTCCGTCGTCACGATGGTGACGCCGGTGACGAATGTGCCCAGTGCCCCGCGAAAGCTGTCGCTGTCAGTGCTGGGGTCGAAAGTGGCGATTGTGCCTGCGTCCATCATGGAACCTCATTTCCAAGTGCTGCGGTGTAAAGTTCGAACCAGGTCTGGCGGTCCATCTTTACCTTCGTAGCGTCGGAGAGTGTCTTGATCCGGTCAAGCTTATTCGTACCCATGACCGGAATGATGTTCGCCGGATGGGCAAGCAGCCAAGCTACTGCAACGGCGGCATTGTCGACGCCATGGGCCTTTGCCACGGCTGCCATGGCATCCTGCACGGCGCCGGAGCCAGTCATCAGGCTGCCGCCGCCAAGGGGCGACCATGCCATGATCGGCACATTGCGTTCCTGCAGGTAGGCCACGTCGCCGTTGGTGAAGCCCTGATGCGCCGAGAGTGAAAGTTCGATCTGGTTGGTTACCAGTTTCGCCTTCATCGCAGACTGCAGGAG
>CAXQAV010000123.1:0-3139 GCA_964221795.1 Luminiphilus sp.
GCGGTGTTGACCGTGACGGTGTCGAGCGTGGTCAGGTTCTCTGCAAGCCAGGTTCCGTGAAGCCACACACCAAGTTCGAAGCCGAAGCCTACATCCTGACCAAGGAAGAAGGCGGCCGTCACACACCGTTCTTCGCCAACTACCGTCCACAGTTCTACTTCCGTACAACTGACGTGACCGGCACGGTTGTCCTGCCTGCAGGCACCGAGATGGTGATGCCCGGCGACAACCTGAAGTTCAACGTCGAACTGATTGCACCAATCGCGATGGAAGACGGTCTGCGCTTTGCGATCCGCGAAGGCGGCCGCACCGTCGGCGCCGGCGTTGTCTCGAAGATCATCGAGTAATCGCGGCGTCGGTCGGGGTTCACCTCGGCGCTCCGAGACAAACGAAAGGCCGCTCCAAAAGGGGCGGCCTTCTTGCTTGCTTTTGCGTTGGCAAGTTGCATCCGGGACTGCCCCCCAAAAAGACGGGCAGACCTACCGGCCCAATGCAGGACTGGATGCGCTAGGGTGTTTCCGAAATCAGGATGTAGCCCGCACCATAGACAGTCTTGATCACCTTGGGGTCTTTCGGGCTGTCATTCAGCTTGGCCCTGAGCCGCGAGACACGCACGTCGATCGAGCGATCAAAGGAATGGTCGTCACTGCGCTCCTGCAGTTCTTCGCGGAGCATGGCGCGGGTGATCAGCCTGTTGGGGTTGTTGACAAAGACCGACAGGATCGCGACTTCACTTGCCGAAAGCCGCGCCTCTTCGCCGGTTTCGGTTGTCAGGACAAAACGCGAAAAATCGACTGTTACACTGCCGATCTTGTGGATTGATTGCGTCGGGGCGTTGGCGGCTTTCTTGCGGCGCGACAGGGCGCGGACGCGGACTACAAGCTCTGCAATCTCGAAGGGCTTTGCCAGATAATCATCCGCCCCCAACTCAAACCCGGCGATCTTGTCCGAAAGTGATGAGCGCCCCGATATCACCAGCACCGCGGTTTCTCCGCGGGCCGAGATCTTTTGCAGCAGCCCCAGACCGTCGCGGTCCGGCAGCCCGAGGTCGATGATGCAGATGTCCGGCTGGAAATTGTCGATGTCGCGCTCGAACTCCTGCGCGCGGGTGTAGGCGCGCACATCATTGCCTGCCGCCGTCAGCGCGTCGGAAATCAGGCGCTGCAATTCGAGCGAGTCCTCCAGCACCGAAACGCGGATGTCCGAGCTCATGAGGTAATCTTGTCCAGCTGCTGCTTCATGTCGTCATAGTCAAATGGCTTGCCCAACACAGGGTGCGTCCGTTCGGCCTGTCTGCGCAAGGGGTCCCCCTGCGGTAATCCGGTGATAATGATCACAGGCAGCCCCTGCGGTGCCGCTGCGGCGACATCAAGTCCCGTGCCTGTCCCGCCGATATCGAGATCGGTGACGACCAGCCCCAGACCGTCAACGGCCATCAGCTGGCGGGCCTCTTGCAGGCTTTCGGCCTCGATCACATCATGAGAATCGCGGCGCAGATAGCCACGGACGGTCTGGCGCACGTCGGGGTCATCATCCACCAGCAGCACCAGCCCGTTTTCCAGAGGTGCGGGCACGATATAGGGAATGCGGATCGTCACTTCAGCACCGCCTTCGGGACGGTTGCGGTACTTCAGGATACCGCCACTCGACTTAGCAAAGTCATAGGCCGAAGTCAGGCCAAGGCCTCGCCCCAGCTTGCGTCCTTTACTCGAATAGAACGGATTGACGGCCTGTTCCAATGCCTGCGCGTCGAACCCCGGCCCGTCGTCCGTGACCTGAAGTTGCAGCTGTCCGTCCGGCGTGCGGGTCGCGGACACAACGATTGCCCCCGAGCGCCCACATGCCTCGCTAGCGTTGATGACAAGGTTCAAAAGGGCGTCCTGCGCAAAGCCTGCATCAAAGATCAGACGCGCGTCGGAGACTTCATTCGTCACCGTCAGGTTGACCCCGTCCGCGACAGCCGCCTGCGCCAGAGGGGCAAAGGTTGAAAAGAAGGCCGCAAGGTTGACGGAGGTGGGATCAAGGCTTTGGTGCGGTGACACAGCGTTGAGCCGTTTCACCAGTTCTGCCCCCCGCTTTGCCGCAGACTTGATCGTCTCTGCAATCGCCCGCACACTGTCATCGAGATTGTCGATGGCCTCCAGCCGCGCGTGTTCACCCATGATGATTGTCAGCAGGTTCGAGAAGTCATGCGCCATCGCGCTGGTCAGCTGTGTCGCCAGTTCGCGCCGGCGGGCATAGGTCAGCGCATTGCGGGCCGTCACTTCTCCGGTCACATCTGTCGACAGGATATAGGCCCCTTCGATATCGCCCTCCGGACCGGGATCGGGGGTCATCGCAAGACGGATGAACCTGCCGCTGCCCTCATCGCGGAATTCCGAGACATCAGCCTCGCCGCGCAAGACCCGCGCAAGGCGCGGCGCAACATGGGTCCAGATCGACGCACCGAGAACGTCCTGCATATGCAGACCGACAATATCGCCCTCGCTGGCAGGCAGGATGCTTTGCAGTCGCCCGTTGGAGTGGGTGTAGCGGCCTGTTGCATCGACATGCGCGATATGGGCGGGGGTCATGCGATTGATCAGGTCAAGCCGCTCGCGGCTGTCGCGCAGATCCTGACGTGCGGCCTCGAGCGCGCGCACCGTTGCAATCAGTTCGCGGTTCGTCTGTTCGAGCATGGCCGAACGTTCAAGCAATTCGTCAGAAAGGCTCTCGGCCCGTGACCGGATGCGTTCGTCCTGCCGTTTGATTTCCGTGATATCAGTATAGACCGTGATCCAGCCGCCTTCTTCCAGCGGGCTCCCGTCTACCGAAATGGACGAACCATTGGCGCGAGTCCTTTCAAAGTAGTGGGGTTTGAAGTCACGCGCGAGGGCGCCCTTGTCGTCCACAAAGGCATCCATGTCGTACAGCGGACCATATTCGCCATGTTGCGCGAGATAGGCGACGGTCTGCCGGAAGGGGGTGCCCGGCCGCATCAGATCATCGGGGATCTGGAACATTTCCTGAAACCGCCGGTTGCCGTGCACCAGCCGCAAGTCCTGATCGTGGATCGAGATCGCCTGCGAGATCAGGTTCAGACCCGTGCGGATCATCCCCACTACTTGAGTCGGTTGCTGCTTCATGCCGCCAGCCTAGC
>CAXQAV010000124.1:0-2469 GCA_964221795.1 Luminiphilus sp.
GCGCATGCCGCCATCCTGCACCAAGACAGTGGCAACATCGCCCCCGGCAGAGACACGCAAATTGGCCGCAGTATACCGGATCGCACGCCACAACTCCGGATCGGACGCCCCGCCAAGGGTGCCGAGCTGTTCCGTGATCCCTGCGCCGATGGCACCGGCGCCCACATCGTTGCTGCGGAAACTATCGTCGATCTTTTCGCCACGCTGGCGCGCCAGAATGTCCTCAAGCGTCTGTGCACCGCCGGTGGCGCTGCGATCAGGGGCCGCGGCGGCACCGCTGTCCTGGGCGGTAGCGATCCCGGTCAGCAGGGTCAGCTGCATCAGAATGGCAAAGGCAAGGCGCAGCATGGGCTACACTCCTTTTTGGATTGTCTGGTCATTTGAACTCGAAAATCGGGACGGCCCGCAGCGGCGGGCCATCCCTTTTGGGTGAAGGGGGCCGGATCAGCCGCCCTTCTGTTCGTAGGCGGTTCCCCAGCCCCAGGCACCAGTGCCAAAGCCACGGGCGACCACGCGCTCGCGGTAGACTGCGGACACCACATCACCGTCACCGGCCAGCAGCGCCTTGGTAGAGCACATCTCGGCGCAGATGGGCAGCTTGCCCTCTGCAATCCGGTTGCGGCCGTATTTGGAGAACTCCGCATTGGAATGCGTCTCCTCCGGACCACCGGCGCAGAAGGTGCATTTGTCCATCTTGCCGCGGCTGCCAAAGTTGCCTGCCTGCGGATACTGCGGCGCACCGAAGGGGCACGCATAGAAACAGTAGCCACAGCCGATGCACAGATCCTTGGAGTGCAGGACGACGCCTTCTTCGTTCTGGTAGAAGCAATCCACCGTGCAGACGGCCATACAGGGCGCGTCGGAACAATGCATACAGGCGACAGAGATCGACCGCTCGCCGGGGGTGCCATCATTGATGGTCACAACACGACGACGATTGATACCCCAGGGCACCTCGTGCTCGTTCGTACAGGCGGTGACGCAGGCGTTGCATTCAATGCAGCGTTCGGCGTCACAGAGAAACTTCGCTCTTGCCATATCTCTTCTCTCCTTATGCTGCGCTGATCTTGCAGAGAGTACACTTCGTCTCCTGCATCTGGGTCACGCTGTCGTAGCCGTAGGTCTGCGCGGTGTTGGAGCTTTCCCCAAGAACATAGGGGTCTGCGCCATCGGGATATTTGTCCCGCAGATCGGCACCCTGATAGTGGCCGCCAAAGTGGAACGGCATGAAGGCAACGCCCTCACCGACCCGTTCGGTGACCATGGCCATGACTTTGACCTTGCCGCCTTCGGGGCCTTCGACCCAGACCTGTGCGCCGTCCCGCACGCCGATGTTGTTGGCATCACGCGGGTGGATTTCGACGAACATGTCCTGCTGCAGCTCTGCCAGCCATGGATTGGACCGGGTTTCCTCGCCGCCGCCTTCGTACTCGACCAGACGACCGGAGGTCAGAATGATCGGGAACTCCTTGGAGACGTCGTTCTTCTGGATCGACGCATAGAGGGTCGGCAGGCGATAAGCATGACGATCCTCGTATGTCGGGTAGTCTTCGACCAGATCCCGGCGGTTGGTATAAAGCGGCTCGCGGTGGATCGGCACCGGATCCGGGAAGGTCCAGACCACGGCACGGGCCTTGGCGTTGCCAAAGGGCGCACATTCATGCGCAATCGCAACGCGCTGGATCCCGCCGGACAGGTCGGTTTTCCAGTTCACCTTTGCCACCTTGTCATCATAGTCGGACGGGAACGGAGACATGCTCTGCTCGCCGACTTCCTCGGTGTAGTCCGCAAACCCGTCGACACCGGCCGCCTTGGCGATATACGCCCGCTCGTTCGGGGTCAGTTCGGTGTGCCAGCCCAGATCCTTCAGCATCTGATAGGTGAATTCGGGATAGCCATCCTGAATGTCGGACCCAGCAGAGTAGACACCTTCGGCCAGCAGATTGTCGCCGTCCCGCTCGACGCCGAAACGCGCACGGAAGGTCAGACCACCCTCTGAGACAGGCTTGGACATGTCATAGAGGTTCGGCGTGCCAGGGTGGTTCAGCTCTGCATTGCCCCAGCAGGGCCACGGCAGACCGTAGTAATCCCCGTCAGCAGGGCCACCAACTGCGCGCAGCGTTGTGCGATCAAAGGTGTGCTGATTGGCCATGTGGGTCTTCAGGCGCTCTGGTGTCTGACCCGTGTAGCCGATGGTCCACATGCCGCGGTTGAATTCGCGGGTCACACTCTCGATGTTCGGCGTTTCGGCATCTTCCATCTCGATATTACGGAAGAACCGGTCGGCCCAGCCAAACTTGTTGGCGAACTTCGCGATGATCACGTGATCCGGCAGGCTTTCGAACAGCGGATCGACGACCTTGTCGCGCCACTGCAAAGAGCGGTTCGACGCGGTGACAGACCCACGGGTTTCGAACTGGGTACAGGCGGGCAGCAGATACACGCCATCGGTACGATCATGCAGCACGG
>CAXQAV010000125.1:0-7626 GCA_964221795.1 Luminiphilus sp.
GCGGCTATTGCGCCTATGCCGTCAGTCAGGGCTACACAGCATCGACAGTGCCCGAGGCATGGTCGATTGTAGACGGCAAGCTCTATCTCAACTTCTCGACCAGTGTCAGCCGCCGCTGGGAGCGCGATATCCCCGGGCACATCGCAGCAGCAGATGCAAACTGGCCGAGCGTTCTGGGGTAGCATCTTCTGATTTGCTGGGTTGTCAAAGCACCATTGCGCAGATTTGATCGTCCCGACGGAACGGTGCGATCATGCTACAACATTTTGCTGATGACATCTGGCTTGTTGACAGTGGGACTGTGTCCGTTCTTGGATTTCACTATCCCACCAGAGCAGCCGTCATTCGGGTTGCGGAGAACACGCTGCTTCTCTGGTCTCCGGTCGCATTGACAGATGATCTGGCACAAGCTGTCCGAAAGCTGGGAACGCTTCGCTATGTTGTGGCCCCCAACACGCTTCACCACCTGTTTGTAGCGGATTGGCTCTCTGGGTTCCATGAAAGCACCTTGTACGGCCCCAAGGCATTGGCAGCGAAACGTAAGGACCTCAGCTTCACCGGGTTTCTTGATTCCGATGAGGTGATGCCATGAGGGGATAGCCTTATCCACCGGATTGTTCCCCACAAGATCACGACCGAAGCGGTTTTCTTTCACCCCGCTTCTCGGACTACGCTCTTCACCGATCTCATTCAACAGTTTCCCGATGGCTTTCACAAAGGCTGGTGGAGGACAGTGGCCAAGCTCGACCTCATGGTCGGAGAGACACCGAATGTGCCCCGCATATTTCGGATCGGTTTTGGTGCAAAAGCGCAGGCGCGCGCCATGATGGAACCGATCCTCGACTGGCCGACAGAGCGCGTCGTGATGGCACATGGCGCGCCTGTGTTCGGCGACGGACAGGCGCTTCTTCGTAGAACCTTTGACTGGTTGTTCTGATCGGGCGCCCCGCAAAAAACACTGGAAGAACCGACGGCTTCCCGCTACCCAACGCTCCATGATTTACACATCCGCTTCCGAATGGCGCAACGCCCCGCAAAAACGCGTCCTGCTTTTTGCCATGTCCGGTTTGGGCAAGACCTATCTGTCGACCATGCTGCGTGGCACGGGCGACTGGTTCCACTATTCGATCGATTACCGGATCGGCACCCGCTACATGGGTGAACGGATTGCCGATAACGCCAAACGCGAGGCGATGAAGGTCCCGTTCCTGCGTGAGCTGCTCAGGTCGAATTCGATCTACATCGGCTCGAACATCTCTTTTGACGATCTCAAACCGATGTCGTCCTATCTCGGCAAACCCGGTGATCCTGCCAAGGGTGGCCTGCCATGGGACGAATACACGCGCCGACAGGACCAGTTTCAGGCGGCCGAAGTCTCGGCGCTGCTCGACACCAGCCATTTCATCGAACGCTCGGTCGATCTCTACCAATACCCGCATTTCGTCTGTGATACGGGCGGGTCGATCTGCGACTGGGTCGATGCACACAACCCCGAGGACCCGGTCCTGAAAGAGCTGTCCTCAAAGACGCTCATGGTCTGGATCGAAGGCACCGAGGCGCATACAGCCGAACTGATCCGCCGCTTCGACAAAGAGCCAAAGCCGATGTCCTATGATCCGGCGTTTCTGCTGGCGACGTGGCAAGCCTATCTGGAAGAGTTCAACGTGGTACCGGATAAGGTCGACCCAGACGATTTCATCCGCTGGGCCTTTGCGAAGGCGCTCGCGCACCGACAGCCACGTTACCGTGCGATGGCGGAAAACTGGGGCATCACAGTCCAGCAAAAGGATGTTGAGAAGATCAAGGATACGGAGGGTTTTGTCAGCATGATCGCTGACGCACTTGAGATGCGCGGCTAGCCGCCCTATCTCTCCCCCTCTATCAGGATCATTGCCATGCCGATCAAACTGCCTTCCGCTCTGCCCGCCTATGATGTCCTTTCGAAGGAAGGCGTCATGGTGTTGGACGAGGTCACCGCCGCCCGTCAGGACATCCGCCCGTTGCGGATTGCGCTCCTGAACCTGATGCCCAAAAAAATCCAGACCGAAAACCAGTTCGCCCGTCTGATCGGTGCGACCCCGCTCCAGATCGAGTTTTCGCTGATCCGGATGAGTGAACATCAGACCAAGAATACGGCCGCAGAACATATGGAAGAGTTCTACCGACCTTTCTCGGATGTGACGGACGAAAAATTCGACGGGCTGATCATCACGGGCGCTCCGATTGAACATCTGCCATTCGAAGACGTGACTTATTGGGACGAACTCACCCAGGTCTTCGAGTGGACCCAGACCAATGTGTATTCCACCTTTGGTGTCTGCTGGGGCGGCATGGCCATGATCAACTACTTCCACGGTGTGAAAAAGCACATGCTGGAGCATAAGGCTTTCGGCTGCTTCCGGCATCGTAACACCGCGCCTGCCTCGCCCTATTTGCGTGGCTTTTCGGATGATTGCGTCATCCCCGTCAGCCGCTGGACCGAGATGCGGCAGGACGAGATCGACGCAGCGGGCCTCAAGACGCTGATCACGAGTGACGAGTCAGGTCCTTGTCTGGTGGAAGATCCGGCGCATCGCGCGCTCTATATCTTCAACCATTTCGAGTATGACAGCGGCACGCTCAAGCAGGAATATGACCGCGACATCGCGGCAGGCACCCCGATCAACGTGCCGATGAACTATTATCCTGATGATGACCCAACGAAAGAACCGCAGAACAGGTGGAGAAGTCACGCGCATCTCCTATATGGCAACTGGATAAACGAGATTTACCAGACCACCTATTTTGATTTGGATCGCATTGGTACTTAAGACACTCACTCTGACCGCAATCGCGATGGGCGTCGGCGCCGCTGTCACTGCGGCCGTCGCAGGCTATCGTGCCTCCACAGCCGAGCAGGAATACCCACCCATCGGTGACATCGTGGAGGTGGATGGTATCCCTGTCCACTATGTGCAGGAGGGCTCGGGCCCGCATGTCGTGCTTTTGCACGGTGCCGGGGGCAACCTACGCGACTTCACCTTTGATCTTATGGGCCGCCTGACCGAGCGCTACACCGTCACGGCCTTTGACCGTCCGGGTCTGGGATATACAGCACGGGTTCCAAACGTGCCTAAGGGTGTTTTCGAAGCTCAAGGCGACCCGCCGATGGATCAGGCGAGGCTCTTGCGGAATGCCGCAGCAGCGTTGGGGGTCACTGATCCCGTTGTTGTCGGCCACAGCTTTGGCGGCATAGTCGCATTGGCATGGGCAATCGAGGGGCTTGATACTGCCCATCCCGCAAATCCGTCGGCAATTGTCTCGCTGGCCGGCGTCGCGATGCCCTGGCCAGGCGATCTGGGCGCTTATTACACGGTAAACGGAACCGCGCTTGGCGGTGCGACAACGATCCCAATTATCTCGGCCTATACGCCGCAAAGCCTTGTCGAGGAACGGATCGAAGGCACATTTTCCCCGCAGCCAGCGCCTAACGGCTATGGCAATTACATTGGCGCAGGTCTGACTTTACGGCCGATGAGCATGCGCGCCAATATCCGACAGGTCAACACACTCCACCCCCATGTGGTGGAGATGGAAAAGCGCTATCCCGAACTCATGCTACCAATCGAGATTCTCCACGGGCTGGAAGACACGACAGTCCCGATCCACATCCATGCCGAAGAGATCGCAAAGATCGCGCCACAAGTCAGCCTGACTCGGCTTGATGGTGTCGGACATATGCCGCATCACGCTGATCCGGCAGAAACGCTCGCCGCCATCGACCGCGCCGTGGCACGTGCAGGCCTGTCCTCACGGTAAAGCAGAATTGCGCTTTCGGGCCGAAACCCCCATATATACCCAGAGCGGTTTGGGAGAGATTTGATGGATTTACCATTCGACGGGGCAATCAGCCGCTATTTCGAAGAGGCCGCCCCCGCCGATGTCCGCGAGGCTATCAGGCAAAGTGGGAAGTCCGACATCCTGAATCCAAATTTCCCATATGAGGATCGTTGGAACAGGGATGATTACGAAAACGCTCTGGCAGCGTTGCAGATCGAACTGGTGCGGATGCAGGCATGGGTACGTGACACAGGCCAACGCGTTGCCATCGTCTTTGAAGGGCGCGATGCGGCTGGCAAAGGCGGCGCGATCAAACGCATCCGCGAAAATCTGAACCCGCGCTGCGCAAAAATCGTTGCCTTGTCGAAACCAACAGACGTCGAGGCAGCCCAGTGGTATTTTCAACGCTATATTGCGCACTTACCCGCCAAAGGTGAAGTAACCATCTTCGACCGGAGCTGGTATAACCGTGGCGTTGTCGAAAAGGTTTTCGACTTTTGCACGGAAGATCAGCGGACGCGATGGTTCCAGCAGGTGCCCGAGGTCGAAGATATGATCGTGCATGAGGGGATCACCCTCATCAAGATCTGGCTTAACGTGGGACGCGCAACGCAACTGAAGCGCATTCTTGATCGCGAGAAAGACCCACTCAAACAATGGAAACTCAGCTGGATCGACGTCGAAGGACTGAACCGCTGGGATGCGTATACAGACGCAATTGGCGAGACTCTGGACCGGACACATCGCGACAACACACCCTGGACTGTCGTGCGGTCCGATGACAAGCGTCGTGCGCGGGTCCAGGTCATCCGCCATATCCTGTCGCAACTCGACTACAGCGGCAAGGACGCTGCAGCCCTTGCGCCACTGGACCCGAAAATTGTCGGAGGTCCTGACCTCTGGCATGGCTAAACGCGGCTATCATCACGGCAATCTGCGCGAGGCGCTCATCAAGGGGTGTCTGACGCTGATTGAAAAGCGGGGGCCGACGGGGTTTACCTTGTCCGAGGCGGCCCGCGAGGCTGGCGTCACCCCTGCCGCCGTCTACCGACATTTCGAAGGTCGCGAAGACCTGATCGCTGCTGCCGCTTTGCAGGGCTACGAGATGTTCGGCGATTTGATGGAACATGCTTATGGCGACGGGCAGCCCTCTGCGCTAATGGCGTTCGAGGCGACAGGACGGGCCTTTCTTGCCTTTGCGCGCAAGTTTCCGGGCTACTATATCGCCATGTTCGAAAGCGGCATCTCGATCAACCGCTCGCCGGAACTGCACAAGGTCGCAACACGCGCCATGGGTGTGCTGGAAAAGGCAGCCGCCGAACTCAGCCAGCACATCCCTGCCGAAAAACGCCCACCACCGCAGATGTTCAGCGCGCATATCTGGGCCATGAGCCACGGCGTCGTGTAGCTTTTCGCCCGTTCCAATCCAGGCACACAAAGCCCCTTCCCGCCCGAAGATCTGCTCGAGACGGGGATAGGTATCTATCTGCGCGGTCTTGGGCTGATCCCGCAAGATGAATAGGAATCTCAATGGACAGCCGTTTTGCAGTTTTCTTCATGATCATGGGTGGGCTTGATACCTATCTGAACGACTGCCCGACAGACTGCATGAACCAGAGCCCTGCCCCCGAGCGGCTGCACGTCCAGTTTGGCGACACCTACTTTCAGGAAGAGGTCATCGGCAATGAACTCTACGTCAGCTACGACCTGCCCCGCTATATCGGGGCCATCCAGCCAACCATCGGTGCGAGCCTGACGGATACCACCGATCTCTGGGTCGGCGCAGGTGGCAAGTGGTCCACTGAACGGATCAGCGACGGGCCTGCCTTCATAGAACTATCCGTGATGCCTGGCATCTATTTCCAGAACGAGGGAGAGTATCTCGGTTTCCCGCTGATGTTCCGCGGGTCACTCGCAGCGGGATACCATTTCGACAACGGAGCCAGCGTGTCGGTGGTCTTTGATCACAGATCCAACGCCAATCTCAGCGAACATAATCCGGGGATCGAGACCTTGGGCATCAGGGTGAGTTGGGAGATGGAATGACAAAGGGCGGCCGATAGGCCGCCCATTTCATAAGTATTTCTATCCGGCTTAACGCTTCGAGAACTGGAAGCTACGACGCGCTTTGCGCTTACCGTATTTCTTACGCTCAACAACGCGGCTGTCGCGTGTCAGGAAGCCCGCGGCTTTCAGGGCACCACGCAGCGATGGGTCGTAAAGCTGCAGAGCCTTGGACACACCGTGCTTCACTGCACCGGCCTGACCGGAGAGACCACCGCCAGTGACAGTCGCCATCACGTCGAACTGGTCGACAACACCGGCAACCTGGAAAGGCTGACGCAGGATCATCTGCAGAACTGGGCGGGCAAAGTACTTGGACATTTCCTTGCCGTTCACTGTGACCTTACCAGAACCTGGCTTGATCCAGACGCGGGCGACAGCGTCCTTACGCTTGCCGGTCGCATAGGAACGGCCCAGCTCGTCACGGACGGGTTCGCGTGGAGCGGCGGTATCGACAACAGCTGCGGCTGCACCTTCGGCAACCTGACCCAGCTCTTCGAGCGAGTTGATTTGATCGGCCATTATGCAGTCCTCGTGTTCTTCTTGTTCATGGACTTGACGTCCAGAACTTCAGGCTTCTGGGCTTCCATGCCATGCTCGGCACCTGCAAAAACGCGCAGGTGGGTCATTTGCTTGCGGCTCAGCTTGCCGCCGGGCAGCATGCGCTGGACAGCCTTCATGACGACGCGCTCAGGGTGCGCACCTTCCAGGATTTCGGCTTTGGTCTTGGACTTGATGCCGCCTGGGTGGCCAGTGTGCCAGTAGTAACGCTCTTCGCGCTTACGACCGGTCAGCTGGACCTTGTCGGCATTGATGACGATCACATTGTCGCCCATGTCCATGTGCGGTGTGAAGGAAGGCTTGTGCTTGCCGCGCAAGCGCATCGCGACGATCGACGCAAGACGACCCAGAACAACGCCTTCAGCGTCGATCAGGATCCATTTCTTGTCGATATCCGCTGGAGTTGCGGTAAAGGTTTTCATATCTCACCAAGAAGTTGGGGTGGCCAGACGCCACAGTCATTCAGATTGCGGCGTTATAAACGTGGCAATGGTACAGTCAATCGCTCTTTATCAAATTAAATGACGTAATTTCAATGGGTTAAAAATTAGGTATTATTTTACCCCAATAAACCCGAATTCCAGATGCGTCGAAATCCAGCCCGCCTCTTCCCCACAACACCATCGGGCCGCGACTGCGGTCACGGAGTCTTATCCAAAAGCGTTCTTTTAGGCGGGATAGAATAGGTCATCGTTGCACGGGCAACCAGCACGTCCTGTCCGTCACTGAAGATCAGCGCGTCCCCGACAGCCAGACTGCGGCCCAGTTTCAACAGGCGGACTTCGCAGACCAGATCCCTGCCCGCTGCGGGCTTGCGCATGAAATCCATCGAACACCCCGTGGTCACAGCAAGGGCCACGGGCCCGATGCGCGCAAGGATCGCCAGATAAACCCCAACATCGGCCAGCATGAACATTGTCGGCCCCGACACCGTTCCACCCGGCCGCAAATGGGACTCATTCACCAGAAGACGGATGACAATGCCGTCTTGCGTTATGGCCTCGATCCGCAACTGGCCGTCCACCTGCGGAAACTGCGCCGCGAGAAAGGCCTCCAGTGCCGAAATATCCATTTGCAATTCCATGCCCCGCCCTTCTCGTCTAGGTTCGGGACATAGGGACCAGAAATCGACAGGGATGACAACATGACACTTCTGAGCCGCGACGACGCAGACCACATTGC
>CAXQAV010000126.1:0-2736 GCA_964221795.1 Luminiphilus sp.
CTCGCGCATGCTTTTCCGCGGGCCGCGCAAGCGGCTGGACCAGCCCTATCTGGCGTTTCTGGGCAGCACGGCCACATACGGCAAATTCATCAAGACACCCTTTCCTGCGCTGGTGGAAAAGGCGATGCGCCAGCCATGTGTGAACCTTGGCTGCGTGAACGGGGGGATTGATGCCTTTCTGGGGGATCCGGTCGTGCTGGATATCTGTCGTGGCGCCGATATGACGGTGGTGCAGGTGATGGGTGCCCATGCGTTGTCAAACCGGTTCTACTCGGTGCACCCGCGACGCAATGACCGTTTTCTAGGCGCTTCGACGGTGCTGCAAGCGATCTACCACGACGTCGATTTTTCAGAGTGTACGTTCACGCGGCATATGCTCGAGACCTTGCACAATACCTCGCTCGACCGGTTCGAAACCGTAGTCAGGGAATTGCGCGAGGCTTGGACCGCCCGCATGCGCACCTTGCTGACGGCGATCGGGGAGAACGTGCTGCTAATGTGGCTGGCCGATGCACCAATGTCGGACCAGCACTGGACCCAGCACCCCGCCCATCTGCAGGCTGAGCCACTTTTTGTGACCCGCGCCATGGTCGAAGCACTGCGCCCATTAGTGCGCGACATCGTCGAGGTTGTCCCCTCCGCACAGGCACTGGGCGAGGGGGTGAAGGGGATGTATTTCCCTCCCTCGCAGCAGCATGCAGCGCTGGACATGCTCGGCCCTGCCTGCCACCGCGAGGCAGCGGCGCGGTTGATTCCGGCGCTGCGGGAAAAGCTCTATGTGCTCTAGTCGCTAGCCGACCAGCTTTTCCTGCACGGCAAAGGGACTGAGACCGAGCCAGTCCTGCATGGCAGAAGACAGCGCTTTGGGGCCGGTAAAGCTGAATTTGTCCTCTTCGGCGCGGACACTGGTGACCCCCATCCAGATCGCAGTCATCGTCCGCAGGTCGGTTGAAACATACAGATCAACCTCGAACCCCGGATCGGACCAGCACAGGTCTACCTCGCCCTGCGGTTCGACCACGACCCACCAGTCCCGTTTGGACTGCGGCTGATCGTGGTAGACAAACTGGATCACAGTCCGCCGGTCGGGGAGCGGATCGGGGTTCAGGTTCCGCCGCATGTCCCACATCAGGAGAGAAGGGTCGAGATTCTTGAGTGAAAGCGAGCTCTCCACCCATTTCTGCCCCCACATACCCATGGCGATCACCACATCGCGCAGGTCTTCGCCCGCGCGGGTCAGCCTGTATTCGAACACCCCGCGTTCCGAAGGCACCGGCTCACGGCTGATCACACCGGCCTCTTCCAGCTCTTTCAGGCGGCGGGACAGAAGTGTCGGTGACATCTTCGGCACGCCCCGCCGCAGGTCGTTGAAACGGGTCGATCCCGCGATGAACTCGCGCAGCAAGACCAGCGTCCAGCGTGTGCAGAGCACCTCTGCGGCCATCGCGAGGGGGCAGAACTGTTTGTATCCGTGGTGGCTCATAATGACTGTCCTCCTGCAAGGCAGCATAGCAGGGGACGGGAATCGGCCTAGTCCACAAACTGTACTGCCCGATACAGATGCGTGACTGGAACGCCCCCACCGCTCTGGGCCACCCTTGCTGCATCACGGGCGGTTCTCGCACCGCTCTCAACAGGAGGAACGGAAATGAGTGTTTTTGTCATCGCAGATATCAAGGTCACGGACGACGGCTGGGTGCCCGAGTATGCCACCCATGTGCACAATCTGGTCGCCAAACATGGCGGCAAATACCACAGCCGCAGCGGCAATATCGAGGTGCTGGAGGGCGCGCCAAAGGACAGCACATTGGTCGCAATCATCGAGTTTCCCGACCGCGACGCCGTCATGGCCTTTGCCAGCGATCCTAAATACGCGCCCTTCGGTCAGGCGCGGCAGGCGGGTTCGGTCTCGCAGCTTTATATGATCGATGACACCGACCTTGCCGGCACGATCCCGAACCTGACGGCGGCTTGAGACCCGCCAATACAAAAGGCCCGCCGGAGTGGCGGGCCTTTCGTTGGTCTTGTCGTGTGGCTCAGAGCTTGTCTGTCAGCTCTGGCACCGCCTGGAACAGGTCTGCGACGAGGCCGAAGTCGGCCACCTGGAAGATCGGGGCTTCTTCGTCCTTGTTGATCGCGACGATGATCTTGGAGTCCTTCATACCTGCAAGGTGCTGGATCGCACCCGAGATGCCGACAGCCAAGTAAAGATCAGGCGCGACAACTTTGCCGGTCTGGCCCACCTGCCAGTCGTTCGGCGCATATCCCGAGTCGACCGCAGCGCGGGACGCACCAACAGCGGCACCCAGCTTGTCGGCCAGCTTCTCGATCAGGGCAAAGTCCTCTTCGGAGCCGACACCACGGCCACCGGAGACAACGATACCTGCGGAGGTCAGTTCGGGACGGTCAGAGGCGGCTACCTTGTCTTCGACCCATTCGGACAGGCCGGGGTTGCCAGCCGCACCGATGTTTTCGACAGCAGCAGACCCACCCATGCCAGCTGCGTCAAAGCCTGCCGTGCGGATAGTCATTACCTTTTTCGCGTCGCCCGATTTCACGGTCTGGATCGCGTTGCCTGCGTAGATCGGGCGCTCGAATGTGTCGGCGTCAACGATGGCGGTGACCTCAGAGATCACCATCGCGTCGAGCAGAGCTGCCAGGCGGGGCATCACGTTCTTGGCGTCGGTCGTGCCGGGGGCCACGATGTGGCTGTAGTCGCCAGCGAGCGAGACACTC
>CAXQAV010000127.1:0-11538 GCA_964221795.1 Luminiphilus sp.
GCGATTGTCTCTTGTGACTGGAGTTCAGACGTGTGCTCTTCCGATCTCGAACGCCGCACGCTGCTGCACCGCAAATCAGACGCACAGACCCTGCTGCGCCATGCACTGGACGATCAAAGCATCGGTCCTGTCGCGCTTGTCTCGTCCTTCGGGGCGGAAAGCGTTGTCCTGCTGCACATGATCTCGGAGATCGACACGGCCACGCCGGTGATCTTTCTTGATACCGAGATGCTCTTTCCTGAAACCCTCGCCTACCAGCGCGAGGTGTCGGAAAAGCTCGGCCTGACGGACATCCGAATCATCACGCCTGACCGCAACGACGTCCTGACCGAAGACGTCGACGGCATCCTGCATCTAGCCGATACCGACGCCTGCTGCGATCTGCGCAAGACTCGTCCATTGGAAAAGGCACTCGCCGGTTTTGGCGGCTGGATCACTGGCCGCAAGCAGTTCCAGAACGGCCAGCGCGCGCAGCTGCCGCTCTATGAAAAGGACGGACGCCGGATCAAGATCAATCCGCTCGCCGGTTGGAGCGCGCAGGACCTGCACGCCTATATGGACAAACACAACCTGCCACGGCACCCGCTGGTCGCCCAAGGCTACCCTTCCATCGGCTGCATGCCTTGCACAACCCGCGTCAGCGATCACGAAGATCCCCGCGCAGGCCGTTGGCGTGGCACAGAAAAAACCGAATGCGGCATCCATTTCGACACCGATGGCCGCGTCGTCAGAGAAGGACAGGCAGCATGAGCGTGATTGTCACCGACACCGGCTTTGCCGCCGATGATTTCAAAGGCGGCTTTGTCCCGCTCAAGGGCGGTGCGGCCAATGACTGCGGCTATGGCATCGACCTTGCTTCTGACACAGCGCCAGAGGCGCTGGCCGGTCTGACCAACGCACCCATGATCCGCATCGACTTTCCGTCATTCGCCGACGGACGCGGCTTTACGCTCGCGCAACTCTTGCGCCGTGCAGGTTACAAGGGGCGGCTGCGGGCCAAGGGGCATGTGATCGCAGACCAATACGCCATGGCCCGCCGCAGCGGTTTTGATGAGGTCGAAATCAGCGACGACCTCGCCGCGCGGCAGCCCGAAGACCAGTGGCGCGCCCGCGCCGACTGGCAAAACCACCACTATCAGGCGCGTATGCGGGGCTAATCCGGCCCCGCCCCTTTCCCTGATCCAGATCAACGACTAAGACGGAGGGCGGCCCTACCCGGGCTGCCATGAGACATATGACCGAGCAAAAGCCTGTGACCCTTGATACTGCCAAGCCCGTGCCCACCCTGCCAGACGCGCAGACCGTCACGGACGTCAAACACTACACTGACCGTCTGTTTTCCTTCCGCGTGACGCGGCCCGCATCCTTGCGGTTCCGCTCGGGGGAATTTGTGATGATCGGTCTGATGGGCGATCCGGACCCGAAGACGGGCAAGCAAAAGCCGATCATGCGCGCCTATTCCATTGCGTCCCCCTCTTGGGACGAAGAGCTGGAATTCTATTCGATCAAGGTGCAGGACGGTCCGCTGACCTCGCGCCTGCAACACATCCAGCCCGGGGATGATCTGATCCTGCGGCCGAAACCTGTGGGCACACTGGTCCATGACGCGCTACTGCCGGGCAAACGTATCTGGTTCTTTGCGACAGGTACTGGTTTTGCCCCCTTCGCCAGCCTCCTGCGCGAACCGCAGACCTACGAGGATTACGACGAGGTGATCATCACGCATACCTGCCGCGAAGTCGGCGAGCTGACCTATGGCCGCGACCTGATCGAAAGCCTGAAGGATGACGAACTGCTGAACGAGGTCATCGGCGAAGGCTTCTGGAAGAAGATCAAATATTACCCGACGACGACCCGCGAAGAGAGCCCCAAAATGGGCCGCATTACCGACCTGATGCGCTCGGGCGAGGCTTTTGCCGATCTCGGCGTCCCACCCCTGTCACCGGAAACCGACCGCGCGATGATCTGCGGAAACCTTGCATTCAACCTCGAACTCAAAGACATGCTTGAGGAATACGGGCTGGTCGAAGGGGCCAACTCGAACCCCCAGCACTACGTGGTAGAAAAAGCTTTCCTCGACTGATCACAGTCCCGCGCACAAAAAAGGGCCGCACCCGTCAAGGAGTGCGGCCCCTCTCGTTTTCTGGTGAGCAGATCACATACCCAGCACGGCGCGAATGCGCTCCAGCACCGGCTGCAGCAGCGCGGGGTTGTTTTGCGCGGCACGAATCGCGTTGCTCAGCAGAGTCTGTTGGTCTTCAGGAATATCAGCGCCCTGCAGAAGCTGGATCACCTGATCGGCATCAAACCCGTCAAGCGAAAGCAGCGTACCGGCCTGCGCCATCAGATCGGCGGTGGTAGGCACGGTGTCCTCAGTCGCAGCTTCCGCAGCTTCGGCGGTTTCTTCGACCGCAGCCTCGGTTGCCTCTTCCAGAGCAGCAGCACCCTCTTCGACGGCCTCCTCAACGGCAGCGGCGGCTGCCTCGGCCTCGGCGGCAGCTTCTTCAGCAGCGGCCTGCGCAGCAGCTTCGGCTTCGGCGGCGGCAGCAGCAAGTTCAGCAGCAGCCTTTTCAGCAGCCTCCTGCGTTGCGGCAGCGGCAGCGGCGGCTTCGGCTTCCGCGGCAGCCTGCGCTGCAGCTTCCGCAGCAGCGGCTTCTGCCGCTTGTGTCGCACCGGTCAGGACACCAACGGCTGCACCCGGGCCACGACCCTCAACCGCGTATTGATAGCCGAAAAACCCCGCAACAGCCAAAATCACGATGATTGCGATTGCACGCATTGGTCAAATCCTTCCAATTTACCAATTGGGTCCCCAAAGACCCACGTCGCGTAGATATCAACAAGCGTGCCGCAAACAAGAAGATTCATGCGGGGAAAAATCGCTTTGACACAGCATCAATTGCAGCTTGAAGCTATGTCGGCAGAAGTTTAGTTTGCCCGTCACCTGAACGGAACAACATAAAGGATAAAGACCATAGGACGTCGACCCCATAACGCGCCACCGCAACGCGACATAGGCCCCCGTATCAACGAACGCATCCGCTCTGCCGAAATCCGGCTGATTGGTGCCGAAGGCGAAAACGTCGGTGTTGTGTCCCCTGAACGTGGATTGGCTCTGGCCGAAGAAGCCGGCCTCGATCTGGTGGAGATTTCGCCGAATGCAAACCCGCCGGTTTGCAAGATCATGGACTATGGCAAATTCAAATACGAGACTCAGAAAAAAGAGGCTGAGGCTCGCAAGAAGCAAAAGACGATCGAGATCAAAGAGATCAAGTTCCGTCCAAACACCGACAGCCACGATTACGATGTGAAGATGAAGAACGTCTTCAAGTTCCTCGAGAACGGCGACAAGGTGAAAATCACCCTGCGCTTCCGCGGCCGCGAAATGGCACACCAGGAGTTGGGCCGCCAGCTACTCGAACGTGTGGCCGAGGACACCAAGGAGCACGGCAAGGTCGAGAACTTCCCCAAGATGGAAGGCCGCCAGATGGTCATGCTGATCGGGCCACTGTCCAAGTAGCCTTCAAGCACAATACAAAAGAAATGGGCGGCGCGTCACCAAACGCACCGCCCTTTGTCGTTATTATTGGCCCCCAAGTATCCTGGGAGACCCGCCACTGGCGGCGGGGCAAAGCCCCCAACCACCCTTGCAAGGATCAAGAGGCTGCCGAAACGGCGCGCCCCGTCATCACCTTGACCAGATGCGCCCGATATTCGGGCGAGCCGTGCAGGTCGGAAATCATTCGGTCCGCAGGCACCGACAGCCCCGTTATCGCATTCGCCGAGAAATCACCCGACAGCGCCTCTTCGGCCTCGGTCCAGCGGAACACACCGTCTTCCGAGGCGCCGGTCACGGCGACACGCACACCATCAGCGAATTTCGCCACAAAGACCCCCACCAGCGCAAAGCGCGAGGCAGGCTGGAGGAACTTCTGGTAGTTCGATTTCTCCGGCACAGGGAAGCGTACCTCGGTGATAATCTCACCCTCTTCCAGCGCCGTGGTGAACATGCCCTGAAAGTAATCATCCGCGGCGATATCACGGGTGTTGGTTTTGATCGTAGCACCTGCCCCCAGTGCAGCCGCAGGATAGCAGGCCGCAGGGTCATTATTGGCGAGCGAACCCCCGATTGTGCCTCGGTTGCGCACCGCAGGATCGCCAATGCGCGACGCAAGACCCGCAAGACCCGGATAATGCGCAGCCGCTTCGCGGGCGACTGTCGCATGGGTGGTCGCCCCACCGATGCAGACCTCGCCCGCATCGCTCATGCACACACCTTTCATCTCGCCGATCCCTGTCAGGCTGACCAGCACCGACGGCATCGCCAACCGCTGTTTCAGCGTGGGGATCAGTGTCTGCCCCCCGCCCAGCGCTTGTGCGTCCTCACCTTTCAGCGCACCCGCCGCGTCCGCGATGGTCGAAGGCCGTTCAATCTCAAATGCATACATTGTCAGCTCTCCTTCAGGCGTTCTTCATGGCAGCCCGGACGCGCGACCGCGCCAGCGGCATGTCGATATGGGTGACGCTTTTGCCGCCCGACCGCAAGGCGTCAAAGACCGCTTTCACGCCGGGCATGGCCTCGGCAGCACTTGTGCCTATTGATTTGATACGGCCGTTCGCCTCAGTCGAGCGGACAAAGACTGCTGCGGCCTGTCCGCGCGTGTTGATATCGGCAGCGTATGGTCCGGTGCCGGCCAGAAATCGCGATTCCTCGCGGCGATTTCTTTCGGCTCCTATTCCACCATCTTTTGGCATCTTGCTATTCCGCCCTCACCCTGACAGGCGCCTCCTTAAGCACCGGCAGATCGGTATGACTGAAAGTGACTAGTCGGCAGCGATCGCGCCCACGTCCTGACCGGATGCTGCCATGATCGCCTTGACGATGTTGTGGTAGCCGGTGCAGCGGCAGATATTGCCCTCAAGGTATTCGCGCACCTCGGCCTCTGTCGGCGTGGGGTTCTCTTTCAGAAGTGCTGCCGCCGACATCACCATGCCCGGCGTGCAAAAGCCACACTGAAGCCCGTGATGATCCTGAAAGGCTTGCTGGATGACATTCAGCGAGCCATCGGCATTTGCCTGCCCCTCGATTGTGCCGACCACGGCACCGTCAGCTTCGGCCGCGAACATGGTGCAGGCTTTCACGGCCTCGCCGTTTACATGCACCACACATGCCCCGCATTGCGATGTATCGCATCCGACATGCGTGCCTGTCAGTCGCAGATCATTGCGCAAAAAGTCGACCAGCAGCGTGCGGCCCTCGACCTCGCCGGACACGGAGTTCCCGTTTACGGTCATGGATACCGTTGGCATCAATTCCTCCCAATAGGTTTTGCGCTGCGCATGAGTTAATCACGCTGAAACGGTCTTGAGAACACCTTACTTGCGCTAGAACGGCGAAGGAACAACGGAAAATCAGGCATTTATCGCTCGGGTCAGCGGGATATAACCAATTCGTCAACGCAACGCCCGTTTTCCCCGCGGGGAAGGTCAGCGAAGGGTTCAGATCTCGGCGCGCGGCTTTGGGCGCGTCGGGATTTCCTTGAGCAGGCCGCCGACGCCCATCTGCGCAAAATCGGCAGGGCTTGGTGGAACACCGCAGATCACCCGCTCCAAGACCCAGTCCGCCCCATTCAGCGCAGGTGACCGCGCGCACCCCGGAAGGCCGATCACGGGACGGTCGCCGAGGGTCCCAAGAAAGAGCAGATTGCCCGGATCTACGGGCATCCCGAACTGGGTGACCTCGCCTGCTGCCGTTGTCAGACCCAGCGGGCCGACATCGGCGATATCCGACGTTGCAGAGGCGGTCAGGATGAAGATCACATCTTCCGCGCAGCCCCGCAGAGCCTCGGCCACAGCCGCCGGTTCATGGCGCACCAAGCGGCGTGGGCTCAGGGTCAGGCCCAAGCGGTCAAGCCGCCCGCGCAGGGCATTCTCGCCCTTGGGGGACGGTGTTGCGCCCACGGTGGTCTCGATCAGGGCCGCCGAATGGTAGCGGGGAGACAAAAGCCGTAGCGAAGCCGCCCCTGCCGCGGCAGCGCGATCCACATCCGCCGACGGCACGCCATAGGAGATGATCTTGACCGTCGCGATCATCGCCCTCTCGTCAGCGCGGTGATATTGCGGGACGGTCGCCACGGTGATCATGGGATTTACGGCATTGAAGGCTGCTATTGCCTCCGCATCGACATGCACGATCCCTTGGCCCGCTGCAAAAAGGTTAGCCCGTCCCGTCGCCACCGCGCTCACCCGCACGCCCGCCCCTGCCAGCGCCTCGGCCAATTGCGCAGCGGCCTGATCCTCGCCGAGGTCGCCATCTTCAAGGCGGGCAACGGTGACGGTCTGATGTCCGCCATCGCGCAGGCGCACGATATCCTTGGCAGTCAGGACAGCCCCCTTGCGGAGCCTCGTTCCGCCCAGTTTCACCGAATGCGCAAGGATCGCCCCTTCCGCCGCGTCCAGAGGCACTGCGCCGAATTTCATGTGCGCTTGCGCAGGGATTCGATCACCTGCGCCATGATGCTAACGGCGATTTCCGCCGGTTGCCGCCCGCCTATATCCAGACCCACAGGCGCGTGCAGCCGCGCAATCTGTTCGGAGCTAAACCCTGCCTCTTCCAGTCGCGCGACACGTTTGGCATGGGTGCGGGTCGAGCCGAGACAGCCGATATAGAAGACCTCCGACCCGAGCGCCGTTTTGATCGCGGGATCATCCAGCTTAGGGTCGTGGGTGAGGGTGACTATCGCCGTGCGACGGTCTGGTTTGAGTGCGGCCAGCGCCTCGTCCGGCCAGTCACCGGCGATCGTGACACCCGGAAAACGTGCATGGGAGCCAAAGGCGGGGCGTGGGTCGATCAGGGTCACGGCATAGCCGCAGGCCTGCGCCATCGGGATCAGATGCTGGGCGATATGGACCGCACCGACCACGACCATCCGCAGGGGCGGATTGTGGATGCCGACGAAGGTCGAACCATCCTCAAGGATGCCGGACTGATCCATGCGGAACCGATCGGCGAACTCTGACACTCCTCCCAATCGCGGAGCGCCACCGCCAAGGTCCGCGACATAGGCGACAGGATCAGATGCCGCACGGTGCGCGACCAGCTTTTCAAGGACATCCACCGGCATGGCGCCACCCACCGGTTCCACCAGCACCTTGATTTCGCCGCCACAGGCCAGCCCCACGGCAAAAGCCTCGTCATCGCTGACGCCGAACTCCAAAAGGCGAGATTTGCCATCTTCAACGGCATCCATCGTTTCGACGATCACGGCCCCTTCGACACAGCCCCCCGAGACCGACCCCTCCATCGCGCCATCAGCATCGATCAAGAGCTGGCTGCCCACAGGCCGCGGGGCCGACCCCCATGTCTGCACAACCGTGGCCAAGGCCACACGGCGCCCCGCCCGATGCCAGTCGAGCGCCAGTTTCGGCAGGTCTGTGATCTGGTCGGTCATCGTGGCCTCTCTATGCGGCGTCTCGGTCTGGTAGCGCCATTGGCCGCGCCTTCTCGCCCCGTCCCCGGGGTGGGTCAGCTCTGCAGCCAGCCCCCTCGAGTGACCCGACATTATGCCCTGCACGGAAGCTGGTGCAATGGGGAAGAATCGCCGCCATATCGCGTGCTTTGAGTGCAAACCCGTCCCGGCGCGGCAGCGGGTTGAGCCAGATAACCTGCCGCGAGGAAAGGTTCAGCCGCTCCATCTCTCGCGCCAGATCGTTCTCGCCGCCTTGGTCAAGCCCGTCAGTGATCAGCAGCACCACCGCCCCCTACCCCATGACCCGCCGCGACATGGAGTCGGAAATATCGCAGAGCACCACAAGATTGGGATAGCGCGTCCGGTGACGCTAGTCCTGAGCGCTGTCACCTCACCGCCATGCCGCATGGCCGCCCGCATCGTGCGCCGCCAGTCCAGCATCGCCCCGCGCCGTCAAGCGCGCATTGCCTTGCTCGGCGCAAAGTCCTAGCTTGCCCGCCAAACGAAAGGGGTCTGCCATGAACACATCGTCACCGATCAAAACCGCCGGTTTCGGGCCGGAGCTGGGGCCATTCGAATGGGCCGATCCCTTGCGGCTGGAGGACCTGCTCACCGAAGACGAGCGGATGCTGCGTGATGCGGCCAACACCTTTGCCCAAGACATCCTGCAACCGCGCGTGACAGCCGCCTACCGCGAAGAAAAGGTGGATCCCGAGATCTTTTCCCTGATGGGCGAGGCCGGACTCTTGGGTGTCACGGTCCGAGAGGAATTTGGCGGTCTCGGAGCAGGTTACGTCACCTACGGCCTGGTCGCCCGCGAGATCGAACGCGTCGACAGCGGCTATCGCTCCATGATGTCGGTGCAATCCTCGCTCGTGATGTATCCGATCCATGCCTACGGCAGTGATGCACAGCGCCAGAAGTACCTGCCCGGCCTCGCCGCAGGGACGCTGATCGGGTGTTTCGGCCTGACTGAGCCGGACGCGGGAAGTGATCCTGCGGGCATGAAAACAACCGCAAAAAAGACCAGCGACGGCTATGTGCTGAACGGCTCCAAAATGTGGATCAGCAATGCGCCAATCGCGGATGTTTTTGTGGTTTGGGCCAAATCTGAGGCACATGGAGGGAAGATTCGTGGCTTTGTCCTCGAGAAGGGAACGCAAGGGCTGAGCGCGCCGAAAATCGGTGGAAAACTGTCTTTGCGCGCCTCTGTCACGGGTGAAATCGTGATGGATAACGTGGCGGTCAGTGAAGACGCAATTCTACCTGGAGTAGAGGGTCTGAAGGGGCCTTTCGGTTGTCTGAACCGCGCCCGCTATGGCATTGCCTGGGGTGTGATGGGGGCCGCTGAAGCCTGCTGGCATGCCGCCCGCAGCTATGGTTTGGACCGCAAGCAGTTTGGCCGCCCCTTGGCACAAACACAGCTATTTCAAAAGAAATTGGCGGACATGCAGACCGAAATCACACTGGGAACGCAAAGCGCGCTGCAGCTTGGGCGCCTGATGGAAGCGGGCCGGGCGGCGCCGGAAATGATCAGTCTGATGAAGCGCAATAACTGCGGAAAAGCTCTCGATATCGCGAGGGTTGCAAGGGACATGCACGGCGGAAATGGAATCAGCGAGGACTTCCAGGTGATCCGTCACATGGTGAACCTTGAGACCGTAAATACCTATGAAGGCACCCATGACGTCCATGCATTGATCCTCGGACGCGCACAAACAGGCCTTCAAGCTTTCTTTTAACTGCAAACTGGCGACAATACATATCGTCGGACTGGCAGTCTGACCGCAAAAGCATATTATCCTCGTCAACAGCCAAGGGTTTCATGGCTGCGGAGTTTTGTTTGTGAGTGTCGAAGATCGTCAGATAGATATCGAAACCAACCTCGTCGATTTGGGGCCGCACAGCTGGCGCGAGCAAATTCGCCAGATTAGCCTTGCAAACGGCTTTTTCGAGGAACTGGGACAAGATCATTTTGCAGGCTTTCTTGAGGCCGGCAACAACCTCTTTGTGACTTTCGAGAATGCGACCCGCGTGCGCGCGCATTCCTTTGACGCCGAGCCACGTGGCTATGCCTACGCCCGTCATGACGGGTGGTCACATCTGGCCCTGTTTTCGAATGGTCCCAGTTGGTTTCGGGACGAAGCCATCTATGCCTTCTTTGATCGCCTGCTGGATGAAGATTTCTTCGACGATTTCGCGCATGTGTTGTTCTACGGCGGCGATGGCGGAGAGGCATATGCAGCCGCCGCCTATTCCGTCGTGGCACCCGGAGCGACTGTGATCGCCCTACGCCCTCAGGCCACGCTTACCGCCGAGATGACGGGGTGGGACCCGCGCTTTACCAAAGAGCGCAAGATGGATTTCACCAGCCGCTATGGATACGCACCCGAAATGCTCGAGGCGGCCGGGAAGGCATTTGTCGCCTATGATCCGCAGGAGATGTTCGACGCAGCCCATGCAGCGCTCTTCCGTCGGGACAATGTGACTTTGCTGCCATGCGCGCGCTTCGGGCGGGCGCTGGACCTGACATTTGATCGGATGGGCATCCATGATCTGATGATCAAGCTCGCCATGGACAAAATTCTGGACCGGCGTCGGTTCTTCCAGCTGCTGCGCGCGCGCCGCTACGATCCGACTTATGCGCGCGATCTGGTCAATCTCTTGCTGGACCGCGACCACATCTGGCTGGCGCAGCTGCTGTGCAACTACATGCTCAAGCGTGACAGGACGGGCTTCTTCGAAAAGAAGCTCGCCGATATTTCTGACGATGATCCGGTTGCCAGCACAGGTGGCTAACGCCTAGTCGCTATCCGTTCGCGCTTCGATGATGCGCTTGAGCAGCACATAGAGCCGCACCCCGAAATACCCCAGCACCGCACCCAGGATAACGCCGAAGGTCGTGCCGCTGTCCAGAAGGGCCGCGAGAACTGCCGCGGCCAGAAGGGCGATCATGAAACTGATCGCGCGTTTCTCGCCCTCCTCGACAGTGAAATACTGCTGGAGGAACTTGACCACCGGTGCAGTGACGGGCCCTTCGATCTGGGGCACCAGAAGTCCGGCGATCACGGCAACAATAAATCCAAGCATAGGCAGGCTCCGAGCGGTCAGTGGGTGCGTATCTGCGTCCGACTATCCCGAATGCGCGCCCCTTCTGCAAGGGTGTGACAAGCCCTATGGTGCTGGCGCAGTGAAAGGTGTAATCCAAACCTCATGACTGACAGAGATTTGACACGTCTGACGATCCGCCGCCCCGATGACTGGCATCTGCACCTGCGTGACGGTGCGATGTTGCAGGCGGTTCTGCCAGAAACCACCCGCCATTTCGCCCGTGCCATCATCATGCCGAACCTTGTGCCGCCGGTTGTAACCGCAGCACAGGCCGCGGCCTATCGCGACCGTATCCGTGCCGCGATCCCTGCTGGCGCAGATTTCACCCCGCTGATGACGCTTTACCTGACCGAGGACACCGATCCCGAAGACGTGCGCCATGCCCACCAAAGCGGAATTGCGACGGCGGTGAAACTCTATCCCGCGGGTGCGACGACAAACTCCGCCTCGGGCGTGCGCGATTTCGAAAAGGTCCGCCCCGTGCTGGAAGCAATGGCCGAGATCGGTATGCCGCTATGCGTACATGGCGAAGTCACGGACCATGAGATCGACATCTTCGACCGCGAAGCGACATTTATTGACCGCGTCCTGAAGCCCATCCGCAAGAAGGTCCCCGACCTCAAGGTCGTGATGGAGCATGTGACAACCCAGGACGCCGTTGATTATGTCCGCGACAGCTCCAAGAACCTTGCCGCGACCATAACAACCCATCACCTGATCATCAACCGCAACCACATCCTTGCGGGCGGGATCAAACCGCATTTCTACTGCCTTCCGGTGGCCAAACGCGAAGCGCATCGGGTCGCACTGGTGCAGGCGGCTGTCTCCGGTGACAAACGGTTCTTCCTCGGTACCGACAGCGCGCCCCATACTGACGCCAACAAGCTGATGGCCTGCGGCTGTGCCGGTATCTTTACCGCGCGCAACACGATGTCCTGTCTGGCCGAAGTGTTCGAGG